>DASUEE010000001.1:0-4220 GCA_036275235.1 Acidimicrobiales bacterium
AGGTCGACCATCGGGTCGTCGAAGCGCTCGGGGATCGGCACCTCGCCACCCGACGCGATGCGCTCGGCCTCCAGCACCGCCTTGCGGCCCTGGCGGGCCACCCACCAGTAGCGGGCGAAGATCACCGACGCGCCGGCGCCCTCGGCCAAGACGTTGCAGCCACCGCACATGCCGGTGAGCGTAGACCTACCAGGGCTGGTACGGCGCGACCCAGAACGGCGAGCCCCAGCTCAGGTCGAAGGGCCAGCCCTCCACGGCATGGACGATCAGGCTCCACGAGACGAACCGGGTGAACCCGTAGAAGAAGAAGCCCCGGTAGAAGGCGAGCAACGCCCGGTCGGGCATGGCGAACTTCACCTGGATCCAGTCCCAGGCGCCGTCCACCGGGCGGACCACGGTCTCGAACCAGTCCCGCGACAGCGTGCGCCACGCGAACACGAGGAGGAGCAGGAGCGCGAGGCCGTCCATCACGAAGCCGAGCGAGGAGTAGTACGCGACGGCGTCGCCGAACTTGCCCTGGCCGGCGCCGTACTTCCACATCCCCACGCTGAAGTTCTCCCACCAGAACGGCCACAGCACCATCGCACCCGCGGTGTCGAACATGTCCGTGATGGCGTGCGCCGCCCAGCCGACGAACACGCCGAGCGTCCACGGCTTGTGGCCCTTGGAGATCCACCACGTGAACGCCGCGGCGATCGCTGCCATGCCGAGCGAGGTCGTGAACCCGAGGCCGGGCCAGCCCCGGTGGAACTTCGCCGGGTTGTCGGCGCCGTAGTACGTCCACGCCTTCGTGAGGAAGTCCGGCCCCAGCGCGCCGACGAGCAGGCCCAGGTAACTGGTGCGGACCCCGAACTTCTTGAGGAGGGCGAAGTTCTCGAACTCGTGGGCGGCCCAGCTCACGAGCGGCGCCGCTCCCGCCAGCGCTCCTGCAGGACCGGCACGTACCAGGCCCACACGGTGATGAACAGCGGGCCGATGATCCAGTTCAGGACGACGTCGTGGGTGAGCACGGCGAGCACGATGAACACGATGGTTCCGGCGGCGTAGAGCTTCAGCTCGGCCGCGGGGAACAGCTCGCGGAACGAGCCGTGCTTCGCCCGCTCCAGCGACGCCGTCGGCGGCGGGACGGCGTCCTCGGGCACACCGCGGACGCTACCGCTCCCCACCCACCGTTCTGGAGTACCGATCCCCGCGCATGCGCGGGGATCGGTACTCCAGAACCGGGTCTTCAGTCGTCGTCGGCGGCGCGTAGGGCTCGGCCGATCGCGGACGGCACGCTCCAGTCGCGCTCGGGCAGGTGGTGCTCCCGTGCCCACGCGACCGTCAGGTCGTCGGCGCCGGCGACCTCGAGCAGCGCGGCGCCGATGGCGTCGTGGCGGAGGTAGCGGGCGATCCGGCCGTCAGCAGGCGCGCGCCGCCGACCGACGAGGGTGGCGGCGACGCGCCCGAGGGTCCCGAGGCCCGAGTCGACCTTGCCCACGTCGTGCAGCAGCGCTGCCGCGAGGACCGGACGGGTGGCGTCGTCGCCGAGGCGACGGTCCACCTCACGGGCCACGCCGGCCGCGTGCTTGCGGTCGGCCCGCGGCATGCGCTCCCACAGCGCGCGCTCGCCTTCGAGCAGCAGGCCGTGCACCCAGGTGGCGTCGGCCGGGTCGAGCGGACGCGGCGACAGCGATCCCAGGAACCGCCGGGCCAGGTGGACGGGGGCGGCCACGACCGCGTCGGCCCGACGCTCAGGCGTGGTCGATGCAGAAGCGCGTGGCGGGCAGCATCTCGAGGCGGGCCTCGCTGATCTGGCCGCCGCACACCTCGCACCTGCCATAGGTGCCGTCGTCCATCCGGGCGAGGGCGTGCTCGATGTCGTCGAGCTCACGGCGCAGCTGGTCGTACAGCACGCGGTTCTCGCCCCGCTCCGCCGCGACCTGGGCCGAGTCGGCGAAGCCCTCGTCGTAGGAGAGGTCGTCGCCCTTGGCGTCGAGCTCCTGGACCTTGGACCGCAGGAGGTCGGCTTCCTCCTCCAGCGCGACGCGCAGGTCCTCGGGGGCGTGCTCGGCGGGTTCGGACATGGATCGTGAGGATAGAGGATGGTCGCGGCGCCGCCGCGTGGATCAGCGCCCCGCGCGCGGGTGGGCCGCGCGCCATGCCGCCACCAGCCGTTCGGTGGAGACCTTCGTGTACACCTGGGTCGTCGCGATCGAGGCGTGGCCGAGCAGCTCCTGGACGGCCCGGATGTCGGCGCCGTGGTCGAGGAGGTGCGTGGCGCACGAGTGGCGCAGCACGTGGGGGGTGAGGCGGTCGGCGAGACCGGCCGAGTCGGCGTGCGCCCGCACCACGAGCCAGGTGCCCTGGCGGCCGAGGCGACCGCCTCGCTGGTTGAGGAAGACGGCCTCCTCGTCGTCGCGCCGGCGCCAGCGCTTCGGGAACATCGCCCCCCGGCCGTCGACCGACAGCCAGGCGCCGAGCGCGTCGGCCGCCGCACCCAGCACCGGCACGATGCGCTCCTTGTCACCCTTGCCCACCACGCGGGCGAACCCGTCGTGGAGGTCGAGGTCGCGCAACGAGAGCGACACGAGCTCCGAGATGCGCACACCGGTGCCGTACAGGGTCTCGAGGATCGCTCGATCCCGCCGGGCCACGGGATCATCGCCGACCACGGATGCGAGGAGGCGCTCCACCTCTGCCTCGGTGAGCGCCTTCGGGAGCCCTCGGGCGACCGGGGGCGGGGCGACCGCGGCGCCGACGTCGACCGGGACGTGCCCCTCTTCGGCGAGGTAGCGGTGGAGGTTGCGGGCGGCGACGATCCGTCGCTTCCGGGTGGCCGGCGCGAGGTGCTGGCGCTGCAGCTGGCCGACCCAGGCCACGAGGTCGTCCTCGGTGACCTCCCGCACGGGTCGGGCGATGGCGTGCAGGTGCGCCACCCAGGCCCGCAGGTCGCGCCGGTACGCCTCGACGGTGGAGCGCGCGCGGCCCCGCTCGAGCCGCAGCCAGGTCAGGTACTCCTCCACCTCGAGGGGCAGCTCGTCGGCGAGATCGGCCGGCGCGGTCACCGGGCGCGCAGGAGGCTCACCGCGATGACCGTCTTGGCGTCGGTGAGGCGGCCGTCGGCGACCATGGCCGCCAGGTCGTCGAGGTGGTGCCGCTCGATCGACATCGCCTCCTCCTCCACCCCCTGGGCGGCGGCGTCGACCTCGCTCAGCCCGGTGGCGACGTAGACGTCGACGACCTCGTCGGACATGCCCGGGGCGTTGTGGAACGAGAGCAGGTGCTCGATCTGCGTGGCGGCGAGGCCGGCCTCCTCGGCCAGCTCGCGGCGGGCGGTCTCCGCCGGCGGCTCGCCGTCGACGTCCCGGATGCCGGCAGGGATCTCCAGCAGCGGCGCGTCGAGGGCGGCGCGGTACTGGCGGACCAGGGTCACGGTGCCGTCGTCGTGCAGCGGGAGCACGGCGACGGCGCCCGGGTGCCGGATCACGTCGCGGGTGAACGTGTCCCCGTCGGGCCCGGCGAAGGTCCCGACCACGACGCGCATGATGTGCCCGTCGTAGACGGTCTCCTCGCCGACCAGGTGGAAGTCGGGCACCTCAGCCGGCGGCGCGAGTGGCCTGCTCGACCGGGGCGTCGAGGTCGAACAGGTGCGGCTTGCGGCCCTCGGCCCGGGTCATGGCCGCCTCGACGAACGCCTTGAACAGCGGGGCGGGGCGGGTGGGCCGGCTCTTCAGCTCGGGGTGCGCCTGCGTGCCCACCCAGAACGGGTGGCCCTGCAGCTCGATGAACTCGACCAGGCGGCCGTCCGGCGACTCGCCGCACAGGAGCAGGTCGCTGGCCTCGAAGCGCGACCGGTACCTGGGGTTGAACTCGTAGCGGTGGCGGTGGCGCTCGGAGACCACGGTGGAGCCGTAGGCCTCGGCGACCTTGGACCCGGGGGTCAGCTGGGCGACGTAGGCGCCGAGCCGCATCGTGCCGCCCATGTCGGTGACGTCGTGCTGGCTCGGCATGATCGTGATCACCGGATCCACGGCCGCCGGCTCCATCTCGGTGGAGTTCGCCCCGGGCATCCCGAGGACGTTGCGGGCGTAGTCCACCACCATCATCTGCAGGCCGAGGCACAGCCCCAGGCACGGGATGTCCTGCTCCCGGGTGTAGGAGGCGGCGGCGATCTTGCCCTCGGTGCCCCGCTCTCCGAACCCCCCGGGGATGATCACGCCGTCGAGGTCGCGGAGGCG
>DASUEE010000002.1:0-7362 GCA_036275235.1 Acidimicrobiales bacterium
CGCATGGCCTGCAGCCTCGTGCTGTCGCTGCTCGTCTCCGCCGGCAACCTGCGTGCGGCGGCGGCGGGCGACGCCGACATCCTCCACGTGGGCCTCCGCTACGTCCTGGCCTTCGTGCTCGCCTTCGTGGCGGTCGGGTACGTCGGGCGCCTGCTGCGCGACTACGCCGACGCCGCCGAGGCCCGGCGCGCCGAGGCCGGCAGCGCGGACGACGGCCCGGAGCCGATCGAGGGCCTCCGCCTGGCGGACGAGTGATCGCCGGGGCTGCCGGGCCGGGAAGTGGTCCTGGCCGCACCGGTTCCGTAGATTTCGGACACCGGTGCCGCAGCCACGGCCCCGGGTGTGAGGGAGAGCGAGCGTGGATCAGGCACGGCTGACGAGGACGGATGGAGAGCGCTTCACGTGGCGCCTCGTCGCCGATCTCGATGCCGTGCCGATCGCCCGGCGGGCCTTCGAGGGCTGGCTGCGAGACATCCGGGTCTCCGACGACGACGTGCACGACCTCACCGTGGTGCTCAGCGAGCTGGGCTCCAACGCGGCCAACGGCGCCGCACCGGGCACCCACGCCCGAATCGAGTCCTGGCTCGATGGCGAGGTGCTCCACCTCGCCGTGGCGAACCGGGTCGACGAGGCGGCCACCGACATCCAGCGGTGGGACCTCGACGACCAGCTCCGCGGCGGAGGGCGGGGCCTGCTGATCGTCCGTGCGTACACGGACTCGATGGAGATCGACACCGCGGGCGGCGAGGTCTCCGTGCTGTGCACGCGACGCCTCGACCAGCCCGGCTGACGTGCCCAGCGCCCCCGGGGTCCCGTCCGTGCTCGGGGACGCGACCTACGGCACATCCCGCGCCGACTCCCGGTCGGCTCCGTGGTCGTGATGTCCACCGACGGCCTGTACGAGCGGAGGGGCGACACTCGGGTTCGGGGTCGTCTGAGCGAGCTCAGGCGACGAGGATGCTCATGCGTCCCTCGCCGTAGCCGTCGATCGCGGTGACGAAGTCCCGTCGGAACTCCGGACGGTCGAGGAGCCCTCGCACATCCGGCGGGAGCTCCCCCGGGAGCCGGTGGAGGGTGCGCAGCCGCAGGTGCGGCGTGCGCGGCGTGTTGAGCAGCCGGGAGAGGATGTTGGCGACCTCGTGGGCGATCTCCACCTGCGTGTCGTCGAGCTCACCGGCGTCGATCTGCTCCCGGGCGACGTTCGGGGGCACGAGCACCAGCGCGGCGCCGGCCAGCACGGCGAACCGGCCGTCGCACACGCACAGCGCGCCGACCTCGTCCTCGGCGGTCACGTAGCTGGCCACCACGCCGACGGCGTCGTCGTCGAGCACGAGCGCGGTCGTCTTGTCGACGGCGACGCCGCGCGCGAGCAGGTCGCCGAGGAGGTCGCGGATGTCTTCCTGGATGGGGACGGGGTAGTGCGCGGGCACGGCGTTCAGGCGGCGACTGCTCCGAGCGCCTCGGAGAGGGCGACGGCGTCGAAGGGCTTGGCGAGCATGAAGGCGGCACCCGCAGCGATCGCCCGCTCGCGGAACTCGGTGGAGGTCTCGGTCGTGATGAACCCGAAGGTCGTCGTCGCGCCCTCGGCGCGCGCGGCCTCGAGCAGCTCGATGCCCGTCATCTCGGGCATGTTCCAGTCGGAGATCACGAGGTCCGGCTGCTCCGAGCGGAGCTTGGCGAGGCCGTCGGCGCCGTCCTCGGCCTCCACGAACTCGTGCTCGGCCTGACCGAGCTGGCGGAAGGTGCGGATGACGATCATCCGCATGGCCTTGCTGTCGTCGACGACGAGGATCTTCATGGTTCGCTCCGTGGGGTGCGGGGGGTGGGGCGGGCGTGGACGGCGACCTGGAAGGCGTGGCCGCCGCTGGAGAGGGTCACCGACTGCAGCACCTCGGCACCCGGGATTGACAGCGAGATGCCGGGCCCGGCGGCGACCACCGGCAGCGACAGCTCGCAGGGCTCGTCGATCATCCCCTTGACGTTCCCGCCGATGATGTTCGCCAGCTCGCCGACGGCATCCGTGAGGTCCTCCGCCGACACGTCGGAGGGGGGCAGGTCGAACATGGCAGCGGCCACGGTGCGGGCGAGCGGCTCGGGCAGCACCAGGTTGACCGAGCCCTCCCAGGCGCCGCTGATGTGGACGCAGGACGAGTAGCAGCTGCCGACGACGGCATCGTCGGGCGGCACCGGCTCGGCGGTCAGGCCGAGGAAGGCCTCCCACACGCCGCCGGTGAGGGCGGTCAGGTCGTCTTCGAGGACGAGCACGTCTGCTCCTTCTTCGTCAGGTCGGGCGGTAGAACGTCGACGCACCCACCTGCACGGGAGCGAAGGCGTCGGTGACGTTGATGACCGTCTCGGCACCTCCGAGGAGGAGGGTGCCGTCGTCGGCCAGGTGCTTGCGGACGTGGCCGAGGATCCGGGCCTTGGTCTCCACGTCGAAGTAGATGAGGACGTTGCGCAGGAACACGAGGTCGAAGCTGGGGAGCCAGTCCCAGGTGTGCGGCGCGGCCAAGTTCAGCAGCTCGAACCGGAAGCGGTCGCGCAGCCGGTCCGCCACGACGAAGCTCATGCCGTCGCGGTGGAAGTACTCGAGGAGGAGGGCGGCGGGCAGCCCGCGGTTCACCTCGATCTGGGAGTAGCGGCCGCTCCGGCAGCGCTCGAGCATCGACGGGGAGATGTCGGTGCCGATGAGGCGGATGTCGTAGGTGTCGAGCTCGTCCCGGAAGTGCTGGTCGAGCAGCATGGCGAACGTGTAGGGCTCCTGCCCGCTGCTCGCCGCGCCGAACCAGACGTTGAGCGTGCGGGTGAACCGACGCCGGTGGAACAGGTCCGGCAGCAGCTCCTCCCGCAGCGAGTCCCACGGGTGGCCGTCACGGAAGAACGACGTCTCGTTCGTGGTCAGCGCGTCGACGACCTCGCCGGTCAGCGCGCGGTCGCCGCGCCGCAGCACGGCCACGAGGGCCCCCAGGTCGTCGTAGCCCAGCCGCCGGGCGACCGGTTGCAGGCGGTTCTCGGCCAAGTACTCCTTGCCGGGCTCGAGCACGATGGCCGCCTCGTCGCGGACGACCCTGCAGATGAACTCGAAGTCCGGGGCGCAGAGGGTCACCGCGCGCTCCGGGCGAGCGGCGCAGGGACGGTGGCGGCGATCACGGCGGCGAGGCCCTCGACGGGGAGCTGGTCCTGGGCGAGGCCCGCCTCCGCCACGGCGCCGGGCATGCCCCACACCACCGAGCTGGCCGGGTCCTGCACGTAGACCGGCGCACCGGCCTCGGCGAGCCAGCGCGCCCCGGCCAGACCGTCGTGGCCCATGCCCGTGAGCACGATTCCGAGGGAGCGGTCCCCGTACACCGAGGCCACCGACCGGAACATCGGGTCCACGGCCGGTCGGCACGAGTTCTCCGGGGGGCGCTGGTCGAGCTCCAGGACCACGCCGTCCGCCCGCTGTCGGACGGTGAGATGGTGGTCCCCCGGTGCGAGGTAGACGTGGGACGGGAGCACCGTCACGCCGTGCTCGGCCTCGACCACGTGCCGCGCGCCCAGCGCGTCGAGTCGCCTGGCGAGCAGGCCGGTGAACACCGGAGGCATGTGCTGGGTTATGAGGATCGGGGTCGTCAGCTGGTCGGGCAGGGCGCTGATCAGCTCGGTGAGGGCGTTCGGCCCGCCGGTGCTGCTGCCGATCGCGACGACCTCGCATCGGGAACCCCCCGGCCGTCGCACGGCCGGACGGAGGCTCGCAGCCGACGGGACCAGCCGGCGTCCGAGCGACCGCAGGCGCGGCAGCAGCTCGTCCCGGACGCGGGCGCGGGACTCGGCGAAGCTGCCGGTGTTCGACGGCTTGGTGACGTAATCCGACGCGCCGAGCGCGAGGGCATCGAGCGTCGCGGCCGCGCCCTGGGCGGTGAGCGTCGAGAACATGACGGTGGGGACGCGGATGCGCCGCTCGCGCATCTCCCGGAGCGTCTCGAGGCCGTCCATCACCGGCATCTCGATGTCGAGGGTGAGCACGTCCGGTTGGACCTGCGTGAGCTTGTCGAGGGCGATGCGGCCGTTCGGGGCCGTGCCCACGACCTCGAGCTCGGGGTCCTCGGCGATGATGTCCGACAGGAGGCGTCGCATGACGGCGGCGTCGTCGACCACCAGCACGCGGATGGGCGGCACGTCAGCCGCCCGCAGCGGTCACGCCGAGCATGCCGAGCTTGTCCCGGATCACGTCACCGGTCACCGGCTTCATCGCGTACTCGTCGGCCCCGGCCTTCAGCGCCTCGTAGACGTGGCGCGGGTTGGTCTCCGACGTGACCATGAGCAGCCGCATGCGGTCGAAGCGCCGGTCGTCCCGCACGGTCCGGATGAAGGACAGGCCGTCCATGACGGGCATGTTCCAGTCGACCAGCGCGAACGCCAGCTCCCCGAGCTCCTCGAGCCGGTCGAGCGCCTCCTGGCCGTGCTCGGCCTCGACGACGTCGAAGCCGAGCCCGCCGACCACCTTGCGCAGGAGGCTGCGCATGGCTCGGGAGTCGTCGACGACCAGTGCGGTCTCGGTTGCAGCAGCCATGGTCTCAGTAGGTGAACCGGCCGACGAGCTCGCGCAGGTCGGCGGCCATCCGGGCCAGCTCGTCGGCGGCGCGGTTCGAGTCGGCGGCCCCCGTCGCCGTCGTCTCGGCTGCGGTGGCGACGCTGGCGATGGTCTCGGCGATCTCCGCCGAGCCACGGTTCGCCTCGGAGACGTTCCGGGCGATCTCGCTCGTCGTGGCCGCCTGCTCCTCGACGGCGGTGGCGATCGTCGTCTGGAAGTCGGAGATCTGGTCGATGATCGCCGAGATCTGGCCGATCGCCGCCACGGCACCACCCGTGTCGTCCTGGATCGCCTCGATCTTCTGGGCGATGTCCTCGGTGGCGGTGGCCGTCTCCTTCGCCAGCTCCTTCACCTCGTTGGCCACCACGGCGAAGCCCTTGCCGGCCTCGCCCGCCCGTGCCGCCTCGATGGTGGCGTTGAGCGCCAGCAGGTTCGTCTGCTGGGCGATGCCGGTGATGACCTTGATGATCTTGCCGATCTCGGCGGAGCTCTCGCCGAGCTTGGCCACGGTGTCGTTCGTCTCGGTCGCCACCTCGACGGCCTGGCCCGCCACCTTGGCGGCGTCCGTGGCGTTCTTCGCGATCTCCTTGATCGACGCGCTCATCTCCTCGGCTGCGGTGGCGACCGTCTCGACGTTCGCCGACACCTCCTCCGAGGCCGACGACACGACGTTGGCCTGGCCGCTGGTCTCGCTGGCGGCGGTGCCCATCTGCCCGGACAGGGCCTGCAGCTCGGTGGCGGCGGTGGTGAGGTCCTCGGCGTTGCGACCGATCAGGGCGATGCTCTCGCGGAGGTCGCCGAGCAGCTTGGCCAGACCTTCACCCATCTGGCCGATGGCGTCCTCGCCGCTGATCGGGACCTCCTTCGTGAGGTCACCGGCGGCGGCGGCCTCGACCACCTCGAGCATGGCATCGACCTTCGCCCGTAGGGCTTCGGCCGCAGCCCGCTCGCGGTCGGCGGCGCGCACCCGCTCGAACGCCGCCGAGACGGACCGGCCGACGGAGCGCAGGGCGTCCGTGCGCTCGCCGGACAGGTCGAGGGTCTGCAGGGCGAAGAAGTCCATCGTGCCGACGACCTCGCCCTCCACGATCACGGGGAAGCACACCCCGGAGCGCACCCCGGCGGCGCGCGCCGCCGGCGCCCGCACGCAGTCCGTGACCGTGCCGAGGTCGCGTTCGAAGATCAGATCCCGCGCCGCCCAGGTCCGACCGGAGAGCCCCACGCCCCGCTCGAAGCTCGCCGCCAGCGTGACGGCGCGGAACTCGGGCGTGACGGTCCCGGACTCCACCGCGAACCGCAGCGCCGACCCGTCGTCGGCCATCGCCCAGAACGACCCGTAGTCCCAGCCGAACGCCTCGCGCACGGTGTCGAGCGCCTTCTTCGCCACCTCGTCCGAGCTGGACGCCGAGGACACGGCGTCGAGCACCTGGGACACGGCGCTCGCGTTCTCCGCCTGCTCGCGCACGGCCCGGTCGGCCGACTCGATCGCGGACCGGTCGACCCAGGTCAGCACCCACCCGCTGCCGGCGGGCAGGGGGCGGGCGTCCATCGACAGCCGGCGGCCGGCGACCTCGACCACCGTCGTGGTCGGGGCGTCCGTGGCCAGGGCGGCGAACGCGCCCGATCCGGACGGGTCGAGCACCTCGACGGCGTGGCCGACGAGGTCGGTCGGCGGGAGCCCGGTGGACGAGACCAGCTCGACCTCGAACGACGAGAGCGTCGCAAGGGACGCGGGGTTCAGGTGGACGATCCGTCGGTCGGCGTCCAGCAGGATCACGCTCGTCCCGACCGCATCGAGCGCGGCGACGGCGCGGTCGGCTTCGGTGGCCACGGCCGCGGCGGCCGAACCGTTGGTGGTTCCGTTGTGCATGGGTGCCCCTTCCGTGGCGCTGGCGGTGGTCGTGTCGAGGCCGGCGCTGCCGGCCTCTGCGGTGGCGTCTCCGTCGGAGGCGCCCCAGTCGTGCAGGGTCATGCCGGCACCGTCGCCTGCACGTCGGCGGCCGGCACCGCTCCGACGCGCTCTGCATCCAGGAGGAGCAACAGCTCCCCCTCGAGCGTGTACACGCCCACCACGAGCTCCCGCAGGCGCTCTGGCAGGGTCGCCGGAGGCGCCTCGAGGTCACCCTCGTCGACCTCGATCACGTCCTCGATCGCGTCGACCAGCAGGCTGACGACGCCGTCCGCGCTGCGGATGACGACGTTCATCGGCTCGCTCCCGGGGTCCGCAGGCGCGAGCCCGAGCCGGCAGCGCAGGTCGACCGTGGTCACGATCTCCCCTCGCAGGTTCATCAACCCGCCGACGACGGGGGTGGTGAGCGGCACGGGTGTGGTGTCCTGCGCCCGCAGCACCTCCTGCACCCGCATCACCTCGATGCCGATGTACAGGTCGGCGAGCCGGAACGTGCAGCAGCGCTCGACCGCGCTCATGCCACGACCTCCTCGGTCCGAGCCGGGCCTGGGGTCCATCCGGGTCGGGCGGCAGCCACCAGCGACGCGGCATCGACGATGTCGACCACCCGACCCTGGACGACCGCCGATCCCAGGAGCCCCGGGTCGGCGCTGATCCGCTCGAGCTCGAGCGACTCGGTGACGATGTCGTGGATCCCGTCGACGACGAAGCCGACGCTGCCGACGGTGTCGGTGTGGACGACCACGGAGACCTGCTCGCGTGCGGCGAGGTCGAGGTGGCCACCGAGCGCATCGGCCACGGGCACCAGCGGCATGATCTGGCCGCGGTACTGCACGACCAGCCGGCCACCGGCCCGCTCGATGCGGGAGACGGGGATCTC
>DASUEE010000003.1:0-17686 GCA_036275235.1 Acidimicrobiales bacterium
CGCCGAAGGCGGCGAAGAGCACCGACGACCCGATGCGGATGGCGTTCTCGGGGAGGCGGGCGCCGGTGGCCCGACCCACGAACACGCCCACGAAGCCGCTCAGGATGATGCCGATCGTGGCGCCCACCCAGACGAGCACGGGGTTTCCCTGGGCGGCGAGGGTGGCGGTGGCGAGCATCGTCTTGTCGCCGAGCTCGGCGACGAACATCGCCAGCGCCACCGACAGGACCACGCGGCGGCCGGTGGCGGCGACCGCCTCGCCGTCGTCGTCCTCGTCCCCGCCCTCTCGGAGGTTCCAGACGGCGAAGCCCAGGAAGAGGATGCCGCCACCGATGCCGATGGCCCGGGTGGGCAGCGCGGCGCCGAGGAGGCCACCGACCACGACCGACAGCAGGTTGGTGACCGCGTAGGCGAGGGCGACGCCGGCGAGCACGGGTCCCAGCCGGTGACGGGCGCCCATCCCGAGCGCCACCAGCTGGGTCTTGTCGCCGAGCTCCGCGAGGAAGACGAGCCCGAGTGCGGAGAGCAGCGATCCCACCCCGCGAACGTAGGTTCGCGCCAGGGCAGCCGGCGAGAGCGACGGGACGTCAGCGGCGCCGCTGCATCCACGCCTCGAGCTCGTCGACATCGCCCGGGGGAGCGAGCAGGGCGTGCGCGTGGCGCTCCGCCGCGATGCGATCGCTGATGTCGGTGGAGATGCTCATGACCCCGGCCGGGCGACCCGTCTCGTCGTAGTAGAGGCTGTCGGTCACCATCGCCACGAAGGCGCTGCCGTCGCGCCGGCGGCGCTCGCTCTCGCCCGACCACGCGCCGTCCCGCCGCAGCGCCTCGCGGCGCTCCTCCTCGAGGTCCTGCTGGGCGTCGGTGATCAGGCCGGCGATGTCGGCGACCGGGCGCCCGACGACCTCGGTGGCCTTCCAGCCGAACACGACCTCGGCCGCGGCGTTCCAGTAGACGACGTCTCCGCCGCGGTCGATGGCCATGACGGCCTGCCCGACGGCCTCGAGCAGCTGCGCCTGCACGCGGACCGGGTCCTGCGCCCAGCGCGGCGCGGCGGCGTCGTCATCCATGCCTCCAACAGGCCCAGGCTGTCCATCCCCGCCGCGCCTTCTGCACCCGACCGCTCGCGACACGGGAACACCGTCTCGCGCCCGCGAGGCGCGATCGTACCGCTGCATCTCCCCGGCGACGATCGCGGACTGCGCGATCGTCAGGGGCCCGCCCGGCCCGGAGGGACGACGGAACCAGCGGCACCCCGGCTCCGGGCGGCGTCGAGCGCGGCGGCGAACACGGCGGCGAGGTCGGACGACGCTTCCGGAAGGGTCACGGTGACGCGCGCCGACCGGGACAGCGCCCGCAGCGCCCTCGACCACGCGCCCTGCGCCGAGCGGGTGGGCACCACGTCGGCCCGCACGCGCGCCACGTGCACCGCCACGGGGCGGGGGTCGGGCAGGCCGCAGCGCACGAGGTCGTCGGCGACCCGCCGGACCAGTGCGGCGTCGCCCGCCTCCCACACGTCGTCGCCGGGCCAGCACGGCACCTCGGCCCGCAGCACCGAAGGCGCGCCCCGCCCGGCGCCGGCCTCGGAGACCCGGAGCGGCAGCAGGTGCCGGGCCGGGATCAGGTGGGTGCCGAGGTCGGGGCCGGCCGGCCGGTCGAGCGCCAGGTGGACCAGCACCAGTCCCCGGCGGCGGGGCGGGCGCGCCTCTCGGTGCAGCCCGAGCATCTCGGTGACCTGCCACGGCGGGAGCGTGGCGTGGACGTGGGCGGCGCTGATGATGCGACCGCCCGACGTCCCCACGACCACGCGATCGTCCTGCTCGATGAGCCGGGTCACCCGTCGGCCGGTCTCCACCGGCACGGCGGCAGCGAGCGCGTCGACCAGCGCGCCGGACCCGCCCCGTGGGCACAGCACGGTCGGGCGGCGGACCGCCGGCCGGCGCCGGGCCGGGGCGGGAGGGAGCACGAGCTCCGAGGGATCCGTGCCCCACTGCTTCCAGGCCGCCGCCCGTTCGAGCCCCGAGGCGCCGAGCACCGCCCGGGGGTGCCGCAAGGCGTCGAGGACGCTCGGCGCCCGCGGCACCCAGCGGCCGGCCGCCCGGAACCGTTCCCGGCAGGGGTGCTCCTGCAGCTCGACCAGCGACTCGACCTCCGCTCGCAGCCCCGCCGGCAGGGATGCATCGAGGTGGTGGTCGCCGAGGTCGACGACCGTGCCCCCGACGTCGACGCCGGCCCAGGTCCCCCCGACGTGGTCGCCGGCCTCGAGCACGACGACGTCGAGGCCGCTCCGGCGCAGCGCCCAGCCGAGGGCGAGGCCGGTCGGACCGGCACCGATGACGACGTGCACGCAGCCGGATCCGCGTCGGGCTCAGCCGGCCGCGGCCTGGGGCAGCTCGGGCACGTCCTCGAGCAGGAACGACGGCAGGGGCCGCTCGTGGACGATGGCCAGGCGCTTGGTGGCACGGGTGAGCGCGACGTAGAGCGCGCGCAGGCCCTGTGCCTCCTCGTCGACGATGGCCGCGGGCTCGACCACCACCGAGGCATCGACCTCGAGGCCCTTCACCATCCCCACGGGCACGATCGTGACGGGGTGGCGCAGCCCCTGGCGGGTGGCCCGGCCGTGCTCGATCCCGGCGGCGTCGAGGGCCGCCGACACCTCGTCGACCGCGGTGCCCGAGCAGATGACGGCGAGCGAGCCGGGATCGACCTCGGCGGCCTCGGCACGCGTGACGTCGGCGACCAGCGGCGCCAGCTCCCCGAACGGGGCTCGGCGCACGACGGGCGGGTCGCCGCCCTCGCGCACCGAGACCGGCGGCGTCAGCTGGGGCGCCGCGACCCGCAGCACCCGGGTGGCGAGGTCCATGTTCGGGGCGGGGATGCGGTAGCCGACGGTGAGCTCGGCCTGGCGGGTGCCGCGCCGGGTGGGCAGGTGCTCGAGGATCTCGTCCCAGCTCTCGTGCGCCCACGCGCCGGTGGCCTGGGCGATGTCGCCCACGATGGTCAGCGAGCCCGACAGCGAGCGGCGGGCCACCATCCGCAGCTGCATCGGCGAGAGGTCCTGGGCCTCGTCGACGACGATGTGCCCGTACGTGCGGATCTCCTCGTCGTGGCCCTTGCGCTTCCGGCGAGGGCCGAGCCGCTCGCGTACCTCGTCGAGCAGCGGGACGTCGTGCCACGTGAACGTGACGTCGTCGACCGATGCCGAGCGGGGCCGGAACAGCAGCGCCTGCTCCTCGGGCGAGAGCCACCTGCGCGACGCCAGCTCGATGAGGGCCCGCGAGCCGAAGAGGTCGTGGAGGAGCTGGGCGGGCGTGAGCAAGGGCCACATGTACTCGAGCGCCTCCACCACGTCGGGGTGGCGGCGGAGCTGCTCGCGCACGTCGTCGGCCTGCACCGGGTTGCGGGCCGAGCGGGCCAGCGATTCGAAGAGCTGGCTCTCGACGTGCTTCCGACCGGCGTTGTGACGGTGGTAGCGGCGGTGGGCGTCGGCCACGAAGCGCCGGCTGTCCTCGACCGTGCACACGAGCGTCTGGGCGCCGAAGCCGACGCGCAGGTCGCGCCGCAGGGGCCGCTCGCGGTCGGCGATGGCCTTGCGGACCACGTCGGCCATGCGGGCGTCGCCCTTCACGCGAGCGGCCTTCGGCTCGTCGTCGCCGGCCACCCGCTCGCGGTCGACGAGGTCGGCCAGCACCGCCAGCTCGACGCCGGCTTCGCCCAGCGAGGGCAGCACCTGGTCGATGTAGCCGAGGAACAGCCGGTTCGGACCGAGGACGAGCACGCCCTGGCCCTCGAGCGGGAACCGGTGCGTGTAGAGCAGGTAGGCGGCGCGGTGCAGCGCCACCACGGTCTTGCCGGTGCCCGGGCCGCCCTGCACCACGAGCACGCCGGCGAGCTCCGAGCGGATGATCTCGTCCTGCTCGCCCTGGATGGTGGCGACGATGTCGCCGAGCTTGCCGGTGCGGGTGGTCTCGAGCGCCCGGATCAAGGCGCCGTGACCCTGGATGCGGTCGTCGTCGGCGAGGCGGATGCCGCCGTGGTCGCCGTGCACGGCCTCCCCGAAGAGCTCGTCCTCGAGGTTGAGCAGGGTGCGCCCCCGCGCGGTGAAGTGCCGGCGGCGGGCGAGGCCCATCGGCTGGGGGCCGGTGGCCCGGTAGAAGGCCTCCGAGATCGGCGCCCGCCAGTCGACCACCACGGGCTCCTGGTCGTCGTCGGCCACCGACATGCGCCCGATGTAGAAGGAGTCCTCACCGTGGTCGCTGTCGGTGTCGAGGCGGCCGAACACCAGCGAGCTCTCGCCCAGGTCGAGCTGGGCCAGCCGGGTGGCGATGTTCTCCTCGATCATCTCCCGTTCCCAGCGGGCCTGCTCCGTGCCGCCCCTGCCCACCTCGACCATCGACCGCAGCCGCCTCGCCCGGTCACGCGCCGACTCGAGGCATTCGTACGCGTGATCGACGTAGGCCTGCTCGGCGCTCAGCTCGGGATGCTCGCTCACCGGGTCGGTTCCGCCCTTCCAGCCGGAAAACGGGGATCCGACACTGTACCGCGCCACACCCCCCTCGAACTGGCAGCAGCTCCGTTGCAGACCCCTCCGGAGCTGGCAGCGGCTCCGTCCCACGACGGATCAGCTGCCAGGCTCCTCCCCGATCTCGACGAGCGCGTCCCGGATCGCCACCCGCAGCCGGCGGGCGACGCCCGGCGGGAGGTGGGCCACCACGCCCGCCCCCGCGTGGCCGACCTCCTCCATCGTCAGCACGACCCGGGGGGCCGCGTCGTCGTAGTCGTCGCTGACGGAGACGCCCCACGAGACGCGCTGCAGCTCCTGGTCCTCCCACCCCGGTGGCATGTCGGCCTCGGAGGAGGGGTGGTCGTCGATCGATCGGCGCACGTCAGGAGCATGCGGCCGCGATGGCGGACCGTCCAGCCCCGTCGCGTGCAACGGAGCCGCTGCCAGTTTTCGTAACGGCGTGCAACGGAGCCGCTGCCAGTTTCGCAACGGCGTGCAACGGAGGCGCTGCCAGTCCTGGGAGGGGGTCGGTAGCGTCGCTCGGATGCCGCCGACGCCGCCTCGCCCCGACCGCCGGCCCGTGATCCGGGAGCGCCACGGGCGCACCGCGGTCGACGACTACGCCTGGCTGCGCGACGACGATCGCTCCGACCCCGACGTGATCGCCCACCTCGAGGCCGAGAACGCCCACACCGCCGAGGCGCTCGCCCACACCGCCGGTCTCCAGGAGCAGATCTTCCGGGAGATCAAGGGCCGGGTGCAGGAGACCGACCTGTCGGTGCCCACGCGCCTGGGCGGGTGGTGGTACTACCACCGCACCATCGAGGGCGAGCAGTACGTCGTCCACTGCCGGGTGGCCGCCGGCGACGAGGTCGACCCGCCCGACCCCGACGACCCGTCGGTGCGGGCGGCCGAGGAGGTCCTGCTCGACGAGAACGCCGAGGCCGCCACCGAGCCGGACCTCGACTACTTCTCCCTCGGGGTCTTCGACCTCTCGCCGGACCACCGGGTGCTGGCGTGGGCGGCCGACCGCAACGGCTCCGAGCGCCACCTGCTGCGCTTCCGCGACCTGGCCACCGGAAGCGACCTCCGCCTGCCCGACGGCTCCCCCGACGAGGTGCCGGGCGTCTACTACTCCTCGGCCTGGTCCGCCGACGGCTCGACCTTCCTCTACACCCGGCCCGACCCCGCCACGCGACCGCACGAGATCTGGCGCCACCGTCTCGGCACGCCGGCCTCCGAGGACGTGCTGGTGCACCGCGAGGACGACGAGCGGTTCTTCTGCCAGATCTCCGAGACAAAGGACCGGCGCTGGCTGCTCCTCGAGATGGGCTCGAAGATCACCAGCGAGGCCCGGGTGTGCCCGAGCGACCAGGCAGACGGCACGTTCGAGGTGCTCGTCCCCCGCCGTCACGGCGTGGAGGCCAGCGTCGAGCACCTCGACGGCGAGTTCTTCGTCCTGACCAACGACGGAGCCCTCGACTTCCGGGTCGTGCGGGTGCCCGCCGGCGACGTCGCTGCGGCCGCCGACCCGGCCTCCTGGGTCGACGTCGTCCCCCACCAGCCCGGCGTCCGCATCGAGGCCATCGACGTCCTGCGCGGCCACCTGCTGGTGCAGGAGCGCACCGACGCGACCACCCGCATCCGGGTGCGCCGGCTCGACACCGGCGAGGAGACGCTGCTCGACCAGCCCGAGGAGGTCTCCACGGTGAGCCTCTCGTCGAACCCGGACCTCGACTGGCTGCAGCTGCGCCACGCCTACACGTCGCTCGTCACCCCGCCCACGGTGGTCGACGTCGACCTGCGCACCGGCGAGCGGCGGGTGCGCAAGGTGCAGCCGGTGCTGGGCGGGTACGACCCCGCCCGCTACGCGTCTCGCCGCCTGTGGGCGACGGCGGCCGACGGGACCCGTGTCCCGATCAGCCTCGTGCACCGCCGGGACCGCGAGCCCGGCGGTCCGGTGCTGCTCTACGGCTACGGCTCCTACGAGATCTCGATCGACCCCGGCTTCTCGATCTCGCGGCTGTCGCTGCTGGACCGGGGCTGGGCGTTCGCCATCGGGCACGTGCGCGGCGGCGGGGAGATGGGGCGGGGTTGGTACCTGGACGGCAAGCTCGAGGCGAAGGCCAACACCTTCGACGACCTCGTTGCCTGCGGGCGGGCGCTGCTCGACGACGGCGTCGCCGGCACGGCCGACGACGGCACGCCCCGGATCGCCATCCGCGGCGGCTCCGCCGGCGGGCTGCTCGTGGGGGCCGCGCTCAACCGGGCGCCGGAGCAGTGGGCGGCGGTGGTGGCCGAGGTGCCCTTCGTCGACGCGCTCAACACCATCCTCGACCCCTCGCTGCCCCTGACGGTCACGGAGTGGGAGGAGTGGGGGAACCCGGTCGAGTCGGCCGAGATCTTCGAGGTCATGGCCCGCTACGCCCCGTACGAGAACGTGCCGGCGCGGTCGCTGCCCCCCGTGCTGGCCACGGGCGGGCTGCACGACCCCCGGGTGGGCTACTGGGAGCCGGCGAAGTGGGTGGCCCGCCTGCGCGACGTGGCGTCCGGCGGGCCGTTCCTCCTCAAGACCGAGCTCGGCGCCGGCCACGGCGGGCCCTCCGGCCGCTACGACGCCTGGCGCGAGGAGGCCCTGGTGCTCGCCTTCCTGGTGGATCGGGTGGGCGAGAGGAACCTCGCCGGCGGCTGACGCTGGGGGGTGCCGCTGCCGGCTCCGGCAGGGGTGCTCAGTAGCGTTGCGCCGATGGCCCCCCGTCCCGACCACCCCTTCCTCCAGGCGTGCCGTGGCCTCCCGGCCGAGCACGTGCCGGTGTGGTTCATGCGCCAGGCGGGGCGGTCGCTGCCCGAGTACAACCGGGTGAAGGGCGACCTGTCGATCCTCGACGCGGTCGAGCGGCCCGAGCTCGCCGCCGAGCTCACCCTCCAACCGGTGCAGCGCTACGGCGTCGACGCCGCCATCTTCTACAGCGACATCGTGGTCCCGGCGCGGGCGATCGGCTTCGGCATCGACATCGTCGCCGGCGTGGGTCCCGTGGCCGAGCAGCCGTTCCGCACCGAGGCCGACCTCGCCCGGCTGCCGGTGCTCGTCCCCGAGGAGCACTCGCCGTACATCGCCCGGACCGTGCGGATCCTGGTCGACGAGCTCGGCGACCGCCCGCTCATCGGCTTCGCCGGCGCGCCGTTCACGGTGGCCAGCTACCTCATCGAGGGGCGACCCAGCCGCACCTACGAGCACACGAAGCGGATGATGTTCGCCGAGCCGGCGCTGTTCGCCGCGCTGCTCGACCGCCTGGCCGACATCGCCATCGCGTCGCTGCGCGACCAGATCACCGCCGGCGCCAGCGCCGTCCAGCTGTTCGACTCCTGGGCGGGCGCGCTGAGCCCGCCCGTCTACGAGCGGCACGTCCTCCCCCACTCCCGCAAGGTGTTCGAGGGCATCACCGACCTCGACGTGCCACGCATCCACTTCGGCGTGGGCACCGGCGAGCTGCTCACGCTGATGGGCGATGCCGGCGCCGACGTGGTCGGCGTCGACTGGCGGGTGCCGCTCGACCTCGCCCGCCCGCGGGTGCCGGGCAAGGCCGTGCAGGGGAACCTCGACCCGGCCGTCACCTTCGCCGGCTGGGATGCCACCCGGGAGGCCGTCGACGACGTGCTCGCCCGCAACGGCGGCCGGCCAGGCCACGTGTTCAACCTGGGTCACGGCGTGCTGCCGGGGACCGACCCCGACGTGCTGGCGAGGGTCGTCGACCACGTGCACGAGCACGGCCACGGCGGCGCCTGACGTGGCGCGCTTCGCCGTGCTCGGCGCCGGCATCGCCGGCCTGTCCGCGGCGTGGGAGCTGGAGCGTGCGGGCCACGACGTCGTGGTCCACGAGCAGCGCCGCTGGATCGGCGGCAAGCTCCGCTCGTCCCCCGTGCCGGGGCTGCCCTTCCCGCTCGACGAGGGCGCCGATGCCTTCCTGGCCCGGGTGCCCGACGCGCTCGAGCTGTGCGCGGAGCTGGGCATCGACGATCTCGTCCACCCCGCCACCGGTTCCGCCCACGTGTGGTCGGACGGCGCGCTGCGGCCGCTGCCGAAGGGCCAGCTCCTCGGTCTGCCGACCGACCTCGACGAGCTGGCGGCCAGCGGCCTCGTGTCGCCCGACGGCATCGAGCGCGCCCGCGCCGACCTCGAGAGCGAGGCCCCGCCGCTCGACCACGACATCTCGGTCGGGCGGCTCGTGCGGGCGCGCCTCGGCGACGAGGTCTGCGACCACCTCGTGGAACCGCTGCTCGGGGGGATCAACGGCGGGGAGGCCGACGGACTGTCGGTGGAGGCCTGCGCGCCGCAGATCTGGGCGTGCGCGACCCGTGGCGGCTCCCTCATCCGTGCCGCTGCGGACGTCCGGGCCGCCACGGTCGACTCCACGGCACCCGTGTTCGCCACGCCCAGCGAGGGGATGGCCGCCCTCCCCCGCCGGCTCACCGATGCCCTGCGCGCCGAGATCCGGTTCGGGGCCTCGCCGACGATCCAGCCCGGCCGCGACCACGTCGAGGTCGACGGCGAGCGCTACGACGGGGTCGTGCTGGCGGTGCCGGCGCCGGAGGTGGCCGACCTCCTCCGACCGTGGGCGGGCGACGCCGTCGCCGTCCTCGACGGCACCGCGCTGGCGTCGGTCGTGATGGTGACCGTGGTCGCCGAGCGGGACTCCGTCAAGCACCCCCTCGACGGGAGCGGCGTCGTCGTGGCCCGCGACGCCGGGCTCGACATCACCGCCGCCTCGTTCGCCTCCACGAAGTGGGCGCACTGGGACGACGGGGAGCACGCCGTGTTCCGCATCTCGCTCGGCCACGACGCCGACCCGGTCGACTGGTGCGCGAAGGGCGACGACGACCTCACCGCCACCGCCGTCCGGGACCTCTCGACGGTGCTCGGCGAGCCCGTGATCCCCGTCGGGGTGCGGGTCGGGCGCTGGGCGGATGCGTTCCCGCAGTACCGGCCCGGGCACCTGGGGCGGGTCGCCGACGTGCGCGCCGCCCTCCACGCCGCCGGCCCCGTGGCGGTGGCCGGCATGTCGTTCGACGGCATCGGGGTGCCGGCGTGCATCCGCAGCGGTCGGGCCGCCGCCCGCCACCTCCTCGGCTGACCTGGGGTCCCCGGCAGGACATCGCAGCCTCGGCGTGGTACTGCTGGACGTGATGCGCCTGCGCCTGCTGCTCGCCGCCGCCGTGGCGGTCCTGCTCGCCGGTGCCGGCGCGCTGGTGGTCGAGCAGGACGGGGCGCAGGAGGTCCGGGCGGGCGACGACGTCGCGGCGGCTGCGGTCGCGCTCGCCGCCACCGCCGAGCCGGCCGTCGAGGCCGACCTCGACCCGCTCGCCGGGATCAGCGTCCGCACGATCTCCGCGGCGGTGCCGGCCGACCCGACCGCACCGCTCCCCGTGCCGGAGGACCCGCCCGCCGACCCGTACGAGGCCGAGCCGGAGATCCGCCACGGCACCCTCGAGATCCCCCGCATCGGGCTGGCCCAGCCGCTGTTCGAGGGCGTCAGCCTCACGGCCATCAACCGGGGCCCCAGCCACTGGCCGGGCACGGCGATGCCGGGCGAGCTGGGCAACGTGGTCGTCGCCGGCCACCGGACCACCTACACCCGTCCGTTCTGGGACCTCCAGGCGCTGCACCCGGGTGACGAGCTGATCTTCGCCATGGCCGACGGCAGCCGCCACGTCTACGTGCTCGACCGCCTGGACATCGTGTCGCCCACCGACATCCACATCGTCGACCAGACCCGGGCCCACACGGCGACGCTCTTCGCCTGCCACCCCCGCGGGTCGGCCCGGCAGCGCATCGTCGCCCACTTCACGATGCGAGGCGAGCAGGAGCAGCTGCAGCTCACCGACACGCACCAGATCCGCGCCCCGCGCTGAGGCCCTCCCGGGCCGCTGCCAGACTCGCCCGGCTCATGCGCCGACCGCCCGCCGCCCTCGTCGCCGTCGCCGGCGGCCTGCTCCTCGCCGCGGCGACGCCGCCGTGGGGGTTCTGGGTGCTCGCCTTCGGCGGCGTCGCCCTGCTCGACCACGCACTCGCCGACACCGAGCTGTCCCGCCGGCGGCGCTTCGGCCTCGCCTGGCTGACGTGGGCGGCGCTGCTTCTGCCGTCGATCTCCTGGATGCGGGCGCTGACGCTGCCCGGCTACCTCATCGCCAGCGCCGTGTACGCCGCGTTCCTCGCCGCCGGCACCGTGCTGGCCCCGCGCGGTCCGGGCCGCTTCGTCGCGCTGCCGGCCGGGATCATGCTCGCCGAGTGGGTCCGCTGGCGGTGGCCCTTCGGCGGCGTGCCGCTCTCGAACCTCGCCGTCGGGCAGGTCGCGGGCCCCCTCGCCCCGATCCTGCGGGTCGGCGGTGCGCTGCTCGTGGTCGGCGTGACCCTGACCGCGGGGATGGCGCTGGCCGCGCTCTGGAAGCGACGGGTCGCGATCGCGGCCGGGCTCGCCGGCACGGTGGCCGCCGTGCTCGCCCTCGCCCTCCTCGCGCCGTCGGGTTCGGCCACCGGCCGGACGCTCGACGTCGCGGTGGTGCAGGGCGGCGGCCCGCAGGGGACCCGGGCCGTCGACACCGAGCCCGGCATCGTCCTCGAACGCCACCTCGCCGCATCGGACGGGCTCGACCCCGGCGCCGACCTCGACCTGGTCGTCTGGCCCGAGGACGTGGTCGACGTCGCCGCCTTCGCCGGCAGCCCGGAGGAGGCGAGCCTCGAGGCGCTGGCCCGGCGCAACGGTGCGACGTTCGTCGCCGGCGTCATCGAGGACGACGGCGACGATGGCTTCCGCAACTGGGCCGTCGCCTACGGCCCCGACGGTCCCGAGGTCGACCGCTACGAGAAGGTCGAGCGGGTGCCCTTCGGCGAGTGGGTGCCGTTCCGGGGCCTGCTCGAGCAGGTGGCCGGCGCGTCGCTCCCGGCGCGCGACGCCCGGATCGGCCAGACGCCCGCGGTGGTCGACACGCCGGCCGGCCGGCTGGGCGTGTCGATCTCGTGGGAGATCTTCTTCGGCGAGCGTGCACGGGATGCGATCGGAAGCGGCGGGCAGGTGCTGCTGAACCCCACCAACGGCGCCAGCTACGAGGGCACCCTCGTCCAGACCCAGCAGGTCGCCAGCTCGCGCATGCGGGCGATCGAGACCGGGCGCTGGGTGCTGCAGGCGGCCCCCACGGGCTTCAGTGCCGTCATCACCCCCGACGGCGAGGTGCTCCAGCGCACCGGCGTCTCCGAGCGGGCGATCCTCTACGACACCGTGGCGCTGCGCGAGGGCGAGACCTGGTACGTGCGCTTCGGCGACCTGCCGGCCCTGCTCTACGCCCTCGCGTGCGCCGGCCTCGGCTGGGCCCTCGAGCTGCGATCCCGCCGGCGGGTCCCCGAGGCGGTCGAGGCGCTCACACCTCCAACAGGAGCGTCACCGGCCCGTCGTTGACGAGGGACACGGCCATCTCGGTCCGGAACCGACCGGTGGCCACCGCGAGCCCGAGGTCGCGCAGCTCCCGGACCACGAGGTCGATGAGCGGCTCGGCGTGCTCCGGCCGGGCCGCCTCGATGTAGGAAGGGCGGTTGCCCTTCGAGGCGTTGCCGTACAGCGTGAACTGGCTCACGACGAGGACCGACCCGTCGACGTCGAGCACCGAGCGGTTCATCACGCCGGAGTCGTCGTCGAACACCCGGAGCTTGGCGAGCTTCGCCGCCAGCTTGCGCGCCTGTTCCTCGCCGTCGTCGTGGGTCACGCCGACGAGCGCGCAGAGCCCGGCGCCGATCGCGCCGACCACCCCACCGTCGACGTCGACGCTCGCCTCGGACACCCGCTGCACCAGCGCACGCACGCCGGCGCAGGGTAGGTGGCGTGCAACGCAGCCGCTCCAGTTCGGGAGGGCGTGCAACGCAGCCGCTGCCAGCCTCGTGGAGGCGTGCAACGCAGCCGCTGCCAGTTCGGGAGGGCGTGCAACGCAGCCGCTGCCAGTTCGGGTGGGCGTGCGAGGCTGGCCCGATGGAGGTGCTGCGCGCCGGCGACGCCGAGGTGACGATCGACCACGAGCACGGCGGGCGGCTCTCGTCGCTCGTCGTCGGGGGCCACGAGCTGCTCGTGGGCGACCCCGGACCGGGGGCCGACGCGATGACCTGGGGCTGCTTCCCGATGGTGCCATGGGCCGGGCGCATCCGGCGCGGCCGCTTCACGTTCGAGGGCCGGGACGTGCAGCTGCCGATCGACCTCCCGCCCCACGCCATCCACGGCACCGCCTACCGGCGGCCGTGGGAGCGCACCGGCGAGGGGACCCTGCGCTGCGAGCTCGGACCGGACTGGCCGTGGCGGGGCGTCGTCGAGCAGCGCGTCGAGCTGTCACCCCGGTCGCTCACCGCCGTGCTGCAGGTCGAGGCGGTCGACGAGCCGATGCCGGTCACGGTGGGCTGGCACCCGTGGCTCCGCCGCCACGTGGGCGGTTCCGCCGCCGCCGTGCGCCTGCCTGCCGAGCGGATGTGGCGACGCGACGCCGAGGGGATCCCCGACGGAACGCTCGTCGATCCCACCACCGGGACGTGGGACGACTGCTTCACCGCGCTGGTCGGTCCGGTGGAGGTCCGGTGGCCGGACGTGCTCGTCCTGCGCGTCGAGTCCGACTGCGAGCACGTCGTGGTGTTCGACGAGCCGGCCCACGCCCTGTGCGTCGAGCCGCAGTCGGCTCCGCCGGACGCCCACCGGTCCGAGCACGACCTGTCCATCGTCGAGCCCGGCGAATCGCTGGTGCACCACATGATCTGGACGTGGGAGCACGGCACCGGGGCGTGATCCGCGCCTGCGAGCTCCTCGTGGGTCGGGGGTCCACGGCGGCGGAGCCCCCGTGCGTCCCGCTTGACCCGCCAAGCAGCGAGGCATGAGGATTGTCCGCCATGCCCGACGCCCACGGCCCCCTCCGCATCGCCCTGCTGGCGTACCGGGGCAAGCCGCACGTCGGCGGCCAAGGCGTCTACGTCCGCCAGCTCGCCAAGGCGCTCACCGACCTCGGGCACACCGTCGAGGTGCTCGGTGGCCAGCCCTACCCCGAGGTGCCCGAGGGCGTCGCGCTGGTGGAGCTGCCGAGCCTCGACATCTACAACGAGCACTTTCCGGCCCGCACGCCCGGCTTCTGGGAGATCAAGGACTGGAAGGACCTGGTGGAGGTCCTCAGCTTCTCGGCCGGCCAGTTCCCCGAGCCGCTCGCCTTCTCGCTCCGCGCGTGGGACCACCTGAAGCACCGCAAGGACGACTTCGACATCGTCCACGACAACCAGACCCTCGGCTACGGCCTGCTCGCCATCGAGGCCATGGGCCTGCCGGTGCTGGCCACCATCCACCACCCGATCACCGTCGACCGCCGCCTCGAGCTCGAGCACGCACCCAACCGGCGCAAGCGCTGGAGCCTCGGCCGTTGGTACTCGTTCACCCACATGCAGACCCAGGTCGCCCGGCGCCTGCAGCGGGTCGTCACCGTGTCCGAGAACTCCTTCAAGGACATCGTCGCCGACCACAAGGTCGACCCCGAGCGCATGGCCATCGTCCCGGTGGGCGTCGACCCCGACGTCTTCCGCCCCCTCGACGACGTCGAGCGGGTGCCCGGCCGCCTCGTCACCACCGCGAGCGCCGACGTCACGATGAAGGGTCTGCGGTACCTGCTCGAGGCGCTCGCCAAGATGCGCACCGAGCGCGACGACCTGCACCTGGTCGTCATCGGCAAGGAGAAGCCGGGCGGCCCGTCGAGCCAGACCATCGACCGCCTCGGCCTGCGCGACCACGTCGAGTTCGTCACCGGCGTGCCCGAGCGCCGCATCATCGAGCTCTACTCCGAGGCCCAGCTCGCCGTGGTGCCGTCGCTGTACGAGGGCTTCTCGCTCCCCGCCATCGAGGCCATGTCCTGCGGCTGCCCGCTCGTCGCCACCACCGGCGGCGCGGTGCCCGAGGTCGTCGGCCCCGACGGCGAGACCGCGATGCTGGTGCCCCCCGGCGACAGCGACGCCCTCGCCGAGCGCATCCGCCGCGCCCTCGACGACCCCGAGGGCAGCCGCCGCATCGGGCTCGCCGGACGGGCTCGCGTGCAGGAGCACTGGAGCTGGCGCCACACCGCCGAGCGCACCGTCGAGCAGTACCGGATCCGCCTCGGCCAGCTGCCGCCCAACCGCGGCGGCATCAGCAGCTGATGCTCACCGTCGACTACCGCCGGCTCGGGCTGCGGGCGGGCGAGCTCGTGCTCGACCTCGGCAGCGGCCCCGGACGGCACGCGTTCGAGACCATGCGACGGGGCGCGCGCGTCGTGCTGTGCGACTACGACACCGGCGAGCTGGCCCAGGCCCGCACGCTCGGCGCCGCGATGGCCGAGGCCGGCGAGGTCCCCGCACCCGTCGACCGGGTGATGGCCACGGCGCAGGGCGACGGCGTCTTCCTGCCGTTCCCCGACGACACCTTCGACCGCATCATCGCCGCCGAGGTGCTCGAGCACATCCCCGACGACGAGGGCGCCATCCGCGAGCTGCACCGGGTGCTCAAGCCCGGCGGCGTCATCGCCACCACCATCCCGGCCTGGCTGCCGGAGAAGGTGTGCTGGGCGCTGTCCGAGGAGTACCACGCGCCCCACGTCGTCGGCGGGCACGTGCGGATCTACACCGAGAACGAGTTGCGCCGGAAGCTGCGGGCTGCCGGCCTGAGGCCGGGCGACGCCCACCACGCCCACTCGCTGCACTCGCCGTACTGGTGGCTGCGCTGCGCCATCGACCCGCAGAACAGCGACGACCACCCGCTGGTCAAGGCGTACCTGAAGCTCCTCACGTGGGACATCGTCGAGCGGCCCCTGCTCACCCGGGTCGCCGACACGGTCCTGAACCCGGTCCTCGGCAAGAGCCTCATCGTGTACTCCCGCAAGCCCACGGCCGACGAGGAGCGGGCGGCGGCACCACGGCGCGAGGACGCCGCGTGAGCGGTCTCGCCCTGCCGGAGGTCGAGGGCCTGCTCACCGCCGACGAGGCGCGGGCCACCGCCGAGGCGATCGCCGAGTGGCAGCTGCCCTCGGGCATGATCCCGTGGTTCCCGGGCGGCCACGCCGACGCGTGGAACCACGTGGAGGCGGCCATGGCTCTCGACGTCGGCGGCTTCCGCTCCGAGGCCGAGCGGGCCTACGAGTGGCTCGCCGGCCTGCAGCGCCCGGACGGCGCCTGGCACCAGTACTACGTGGCCACGCCCGACGGCGACGTGGAGGTCGAGCAGGACAAGCTCGACGCGAACGTGTGCGCCTACATCGCCTGCGGCGTCTGGCACCACTTCCTGCGCCACAAGGACACCGGGTTCCTCGAGGCGCTGTGGCCCACCCTGGAGCGGGCGATCGACTTCGTCCTCGACCTGCAGACGCCGCGCGGCGAGATCCTCTGGGCCCGCCACGCCGACGGCTCGCCGTGGACCTTCGCCCTGCTCACCGGCTCGTCGTCGATCTGCCACTCGCTGCGCTGCGCCATCGCGGTCGCCCGCGAGGTGGGCCGCGAGCGCCCCGACTGGGAGCAGTCGGCCGCTGCCCTCGCCCACGTGGTGGCCAACGTGCCCGAGGCGTTCGCGCCGAAGCACCGCTGGGCGATGGACTGGTACTACCCGGTGCTCGCCGGCGTCGTCGTCGGCGATCGCGGCCGGAAGCACCTCGCCGACCGGTACGAGACGTTCGCCAAGGACGGCAAGGGCATCCGCTGCGTGTCGGACCGGCCCTGGATCACCACAGCCGAGACTTGCGAGTGCGCGCTGGCGCACCTCGCCGTGGGCGAGCGCGACCGAGCCCTCGAGCTGTTCACCCACGCCCAGAGCCAGCGCCTGGAGGACGGCCGCTACTGGACCGGCATCGTCTACCCCCAGCAGGTGCACTTCCCCGCCGACGAGACGTCGACCTACTCGGCGGCGGCGGTCCTGCTCGCAGCCGAGGCGCTCCACGGCGCCACCCGCGGCGCCGCGCTCTTCGTCGACCACGACGACGTGCTGCCCGTGCTCCCCGAGCACGTCCCCGACGAGGTCTGAGCCCACCCCGCCGCCGGCGGCCCCCCGAAGACCGTTCTGGAGTACCGATTCCCCCGGATGCGCGGGAACCGGTACTCCAGAACGGTCGAGCTGGCCGGTCAGGTCTGCCGGCGGAGGTGGCGGAGGGAGCCGGTGGCGCTGATCGGCTCGAAGCCGTCGGCGAGGGCCCGCAGGTAGAGCTCGTAGGGCGGACGGCCGCCGTCGGCGGGGTCGGGGAACACGTCGTGGATGAGCAGCGTGCCGCCCGGACGGACGTGGGGGACCCAGCGGTCGTAGTCGGCGTGGGCGATGTCCCGCCCGTGCCCCCCGTCGATGAAGAGCAGCGCCAACGGCGTGGTCCAGAAGCGGCCGACCGTCGGGGAGTCGCCCACCACCGCGATCACGTGCGGTTCGAGGCCGGCGTCGTGGATCGTGCGACGGAACCGGGGCATCGTGTCGATCCGACCGACGTCGGGGTCGACGAGGTCGGGCTCGTGCCACTCCCACCCGGGCTGGTTCTCCTCCGAGCCCCGGTGGTGGTCCACGGCGAACAGCACGGTGCCCCGCCCCTTCGCCGCCGCGCCGAGGTACACGCCCGACTTCCCGCAGTACGAGCCGACCTCGAGGAACGGCCCGTCGACCTCCACGGCGAGGGCGGCGTCGTGCAGCGCCAGCCCCTCGTCAGGGGGCATGAAGCCGCGGGCGGCTTCGGCGGCGGCCCGGAGGGCGGGGTCCATGGCGGTCACGGCCGGCGATCGTAGGTCCGGCGCCCGCCCGCCGAGCCCTTCTCGGTGACGGACGTCACGCCGGTCAGGTTGCGCTCGTCGTCATCGTTTCGTAAACAACTCGCAACATGCCCATCCATCGACCCCTGAGGTACGAGATGAACAAGATCCGATCGATCACCGCCGCCGGCGTCCTGACGGGCGCCACCGTGCTGGGCGGTGTCGGGTTGGCCGGCGCCGAGGACCACGTCGAGGACGACACGACGGCCGAGCAGACGGAGACCGAGACCACCGAGCTGGAGGCCACCGAGACGCTCGACACGGGCGAGGCCGACGAGCTCGAGACCACATCCACGGAGGCGACCGAGGACGACGCCCTCGAGACCGACGATCAGGGCGACGAGCTCGAGACCGAGGACGGCGAGGACGTC
>DASUEE010000004.1:0-2363 GCA_036275235.1 Acidimicrobiales bacterium
GTCACCGACGAGCCGGGCACCAGCCCGGTCACGCGCAGGCCCACGGGTTCGCCGGACACGAGGTCGGTGGTGCGCTCGAGCGTCGCGGTCGGCGGATCGGGGAGCGGAACGCTCGGGTCGAAGTCGACGAGCACCCCGCCGGAGGTGTCGTAGTCGGAGATCATGCCCATGCCGATCAGGCAGCGCCCCGGCTCGGACGCGCAGTCGATCTCCACGCCGTCGAGCACCACGAGGCGGCTCACGGCGAACGTCACCGTCGCGGTGCCGTCGGCGTCGCTCGTGGCCTGGGCGAAGCGGCCCAGGTTGCAGGCCTCGGCACCGCGGGCGCCGTGGTCGCGGCCGGCCTCCTTCGCGCACATCACGACGCCGACGCTCTCGCCGGGCGGGAACCCGGTGCCGGTGACGGTCACCTGCTGCCCGTGCACCAGGCCGGTGGACGGATCGGCCCGGACCGGCAGGCCGACGGACTCCTTGCCGTCGTCGGGCGCGCCGAGGGCGAGGGGTGCGGGGAAGGCGTCGCGTCCGGGTGCGTGGCCCGGGACGCCCGTGGTCGTCGTCGCCTCCTCGACGGCCACCTCGCCGTCGCCATCGGGCCCGACCAGCACCGCGACGGCCACGACGGCCAGCAGCGAGCCCACCGCGACCGCCAGCGGCCCGAGCCGCCGCCGCCGATCCGGTGGCTGGGCGCCCAGCTCGAGCACCGCGTCCTGCGTCGGTCCGACCATGGCTGCCCCCCGTCCTCGGGACCAGTCCACCACACCTGCCCGCCTAGGGTCACCCCATGGTGGAGGCGCTGGACGGACCGCTCACCCCCGAGCAGCAGCGGGTGCTCGGCAGCCTCGCCGAGAAGGAGGCGACGGTCCCCGACACGTACCCGATGACGCTGCGGGGCCTGCAGACCGCCTGCAACCAACGCAACAGCCGCGTACCGGTGACCGACCTCGACGAGCACACCGTGCAGTCGACGCTCGACGAGCTGAAGGCCCGCAACCTCGTGCGCTTCGTCTACGCCAGCCACGGCGCGCGCACCACCAAGTACCGCCACGTGCTCCACGAGCGGCTGCAGCTCGAACCGGCCGAGCTCGCCCTGCTCACCGTGCTGCTGCTCCGCGGTCCGCAGACCGTGAACGAGCTCCGCACCCGGACCGAGCGAGCCCACGCCTTCGCCGACCTCGACGAGGTGGTGTCGACGCTCGAGGGCCTCGCCGTCCGAGCCGAGCCGCTGGTCGTCCACCTGCCGCGCCAGAGCGGCCAGAAGGAGACCCGCTGGATGCACCTGCTCGGCGGCCCGGTCGACGTCGCCGAGCTGGCCGCCGCCGCGCCGGCTCCCCGGACGGCGAGCGCGACCGATCCGGGTGCCCCCTCCGGTTTGGTAGCCCGGGTCGCCGAGCTCGAAGATCGGGTCGCCGCGCTCGAGGAGCTCCTCGACGACCTCATCCCCACCCCCGACAGAGAGCAGCCCCCCTCATGATCGACTGGACCGAAGAGCAGAAGATGGTGCGCGACGCCGTGCGCCAGTTCGTGGAGGCCGAGGTCGCACCGCTGCGCGACGAGCTGGAGTTCGGCGACACGCCGCCGTACGACGTGCTGCGCAAGCTCTACAAGACCTTCGGCATGGACACGATGGCGAGGGACCGCTTCCAGCGGCAGATCGAGCTCGAGAAGTCGGTCGAGGAGGCGATCGCACGCGGTGAGGAGCCGCCGACGAAGGAGAAGGGCGGCGGAGGGGGCGACGGCTCCATCACGCTCATCCCGATCATCGAGCTGTGCCGGTACAGCCCCGGCCTCGTCACGGCGCTCGGCGTGTCCAGTGGTCTGACCGCCGCCGCCATCACGTCCAAGGGCACGATCCGCCAGAAGGAGCGGTGGGCGCTCGACCTGCTCACGCTCGACAAGGTCGGCGCCTGGGCGATCACCGAGCCCGGCTCCGGCTCCGACGCGTTCGGGTCGATGCGAGCCACCGCCCGGCGCGACGGGGACGAGTACGTCCTCAACGGCTCGAAGACCTTCATCACGAACGGTCCCTACGCGGACACGATCGTGTTCATCTGCAAGCTCGACGAGGGCAACCCGCCGGAGGAGCGCAAGATCCTCAGCTTCGTCCTCGACTCGGGCATGCCCGGCCTCGAGCAGAGCAAGCCGCTGCGCAAGATGGGCATGCACTCCTCGCCCACCGGGGAGCTGTTCCTCACCGACGTGCGCGTCGGGATCGACCGCCTCATCGGCGAGACCGAGGACCTGCCGAGCGGCGGGCGCGAGGGCGCCAAGGCGACCTTCTCGATGGAGCGGTCGGGTGTGGCCGCGATGTCGCTCGGGATGATCGAGAAGTGCCTCGAGCTGTGCGTCCAGTACGCGAAGGACCG
>DASUEE010000005.1:0-3783 GCA_036275235.1 Acidimicrobiales bacterium
GGCAGCGGCTCACCCTCGTCGACCTGCCCTCGTCGCTCCCGTCGATCCTCACCGGGATGGAGGTCGGCATCGTGCTGGCCACCGTCGGCGCCATCGTGGCCGAGTACCTGGCCGGCAGCGAGGGCCTCGGCTGGCTGGCGACCTTCTACCTGAACCAGCTGCAGGTCGACCGCCTGTTCGGCGTGATCGTGGTGATGTGCGGCCTCGGCCTCGTGCTCTACGCGGCCGTCCTCGGACTGCGGCGCCTGCTGGTGCCGTGGCACCACTCCACGCACGACGTGCGCGCGTCCGCCTAGGCCGTCGGCGACTGCGGGTCCCAGCCCACCAGGTCGGTGAGGCGCGGATCGTTCGAGAAGACCTCGATCATCGGGTGGTCGTCGAGGCCGAGGCGTCGCTGGAGGAGCTTCACCGACATCTCCTCGTCCCACTTGATGAGCGTCACGGCCACGCCGGTGGTGCCGGCGCGCGCGGTGCGGCCCGAGCGGTGCAGGTAGGTCTTGTGGTCCGGCGGCGGGTCCCAGTGGATGACGACGTCGACCTGGTCGATGTCGAGCCCGCGTGCGGCGACGTCGGACGCCACGAGGGCCTGGAGCTTGCCCTCGGTGAAGCGCTGCAGCGCCTTCTCCCGGGCCCGCTGGGGGAGGTCCCCGTGGATGGCCGAGGCCTTGACGTCGAGGTCCGTGAGGTCGCGGGCCAGGCGGTCGGCGGCGCGCTTGGTGTTCGAGAAGATCAGCGTCCGCTGGCTGTTGCGCACGATGGTGGCGGCGACCTTGGACTTGTCCATGTCGTGCACCTTCAGGAACCGGTGGTGCATCTGGTCGACCGTCACCGTCTCCGACGCGACCTCCTTGGTGACCGGGTCGGTCTGGTACCGGTCGATGAGGGCGCCGACGGAGCCGTCGAGCGTCGCCGAGAACAGCAGCGTCTGGTGGCCGGCGGGCACGTGGCGCAGCACCCACTCGACCTGGGGCAGGAAGCCCATGTCGGCCATGCGGTCGGCCTCGTCGACCGCCACCATCTTCACCTCGTCCAGCTTCACGTCGCCACGCTGGAGCAGGTCGATGAGGCGACCGGGGGTGGCCACGATGATGCCGGTGCCGTCCTCGATGGACTGGATCTGCTTCTCGATCCGCTCGCCGCCGTAGACGGCGGTGATCGTGTGGCCCTTGACCTTGGCGAGCGGCTCGAGCACCTCGGCCACCTGCAGGGCCAGCTCCCGGGTGGGGCACAGCACGAGGCCCGCCGGGCCCTTGTGGATGTCGTCGGGCTCGGGGAGGGCCATCACCATCGGGACGCCGAAGGCGAGGGTCTTTCCGGAGCCGGTCTTGGCCTTCCCGCACACGTCCCGGCCGGCGACGGCGTCGGGGATGGTGAGCTCCTGGATCGGGAAGGGCGATCCGATGCCCTGGGAGGCGAGGCACTCGACCAGGTCGGCGTCGATGCCCAGTTCTGCGAACGTCGTCATGTCGTCCGCAACGCTACTGGCGGCGCCTCCGCCACCGGCCATCCTCGGTCACCGCCGGCGCATCCCGCGCACCCGCCGCTCGTCGGTGACGACTCCCTCGGCGGCGAGGCGGCGCCGGTGCTCGAGCTCGTGACCGGGCACGAGGCGGCCGTCGGCGGCGACGACCCGCCACCACGGCAGGGCACCGTCGCTGGCCGCCATGGCGCGGCCGACGGCCCGGGCCGCGCCGGGACGGCCGGCCTCGGCGGCCACCTCGCCGTAGGTCACCACCTGGCCGGGTGGCACCGCGGCGACGACCCGGTGCACGGCGTCCGCGAACGTCTCGGGCACGGGGGCTGCCTACCATCGCCGGCGATGCGCACGCTGACCGATGCCGACGCCGACCGCCACGCCGCCGAGATCGACGACCGTGGCTACACCATCGTCGAGGATGCGTTCGACGCCGTGTTCGCGAAGGAGGTGCTCGACGCGCTCGACGCGCTGGTCGAGGAGCGCGGGATCACGCCGGCCGACAACGGCTTCGAGGGACGCAAGACCTACCGCGTCTACAACCTCCTCGCCCTCGGCGAGGTCTTCCAGCACATCCCCGCCGCCCCCAGCGTCCTGCCCGTCGTCGAGCGGGTGCTCGACCGCGAGTGCCTGCTGTCGACGCTGTCGTCGATCGACATCCGCCCCGGCGAGGTGGCGCAGCCGATCCACTCCGACGACCAGGTGATCGGACTCCCCCGCACCGGGTTCCCCGTCGTGTGCAACTCGATGTGGGCGATCACCGACTTCACCGAGGACAACGGCGCCACCCGCCTCGTGCCCGGCTCGCACCGCGATCCGGAGTACCCGGTGTACGGCCAGGCCTACGACACCGTCGGCGCGGAGATGCCCGCCGGGAGCGTGCTGCTCTGGCACGGCAGCCTCTGGCACGGCGGTGGGGCGAACGCCAGCGACGACCGTCGCGTCGGCATCGCCGACAACTACTGCGCCGGGATGATCCGACAGCAGGAGAACCAGCAGCTCGGCATCCCCCGCGAGGTCGCCCGCACGTTCGACAAGCGCCTCGCGCGCCTCTGCGGCTACGGCACCTACCGCGGCCTCATCGGGCACATCGACAAGACCGACCCGCTCCGGCTCCTCGATCGCGACGACGCCGACGACGCCATGCTCTGGGACGCGTCCTGACCGCCCTCGACCAGATCAGGTCCTGGGACGTCCGCACGGCGGCCGCTGCCGTCGTCACCCCCGACGGCGTGGTCGACCGGCACGGCGTGACCGACCGACCGTTCCCGCTCGCCTCCGTCACCAAGGTGCTGGCAGCCCTCGCCGTGCACGTCGCGGTCGAGGAGGGCACCGTCGGGCTCGACGACCCCGCCGGCCCCGAGGGCTCGACGGTGCGCCACCTGCTCGCCCACGCCAGCGGCCTCCCGCCGGATGGCGACCGCACGCCGCTCGGCCGGCCCGAGCGCACGCGGATCTACAGCAACGTCGGATTCGACGTGCTCGGCGAGCACGTGGCGGCCGCCACCGGGATGTCGTTCGACGACTACGCCCGATCGGCGCTCGTCGACGCGCTCGCCCTGCCCGCGACCACCACGGCGGGCTCCCCGGCGCACGGCTACACGTCCTCGGTCGACGACCTCGCCGCCGTCATCGGCGCGACCACGTCGGGGCGGCTCCTGGCACCCGAGACCCTGGCCACGATGACGTCGGTCGCCTTCCCGGACCTCGCCGGCGTCCTGCCGGGGTTCGGCGCCCAGGACCCGAACCCGTGGGGACTCGGCGTCGAGGTGCGCGGGCACAAGTCGCCGCACTGGACCGCGGACGCGAACAGCCCGGCGACGTGGGGCCACTTCGGCCGGTCCGGGACGTTCCTGTGGTGGGACCCGGAGGTCGACCTCGGCCTCGTGGTGCTCACCGACCGGGAGTTCGGCCCGTGGGCCGCCGAGGGCTGGCCGGCGCTGTCAGCCGAGGTCCTCGCCGAGCACCGCCCCTGAGGAACTGGCAGCGGCGCCGTTGCGCGCAACGCAGCCGCTGCCAGTTCCAGGAGGCGGTCAGAACTGGGAGGGCTCCAGGGCCATCAGATCCTCGAAGCCGGCGGTGACGGCGCCGGTGAGGCCTGCCGCCTGGGGCAGGATCTGGGTGGCGTAGAAGCGTGCGGTGGTGCGCTTGGCGGTGAGGAAGTCGGCGTCGAAGCCGTCGCCGTCACCGGCCTCGAGCTCGCTGGCCGTGAGCGCCGACTCGGCGAGCAGCCAGCCACCCGTGACGATCCCGAACTGCCGCAGGTACGGCGTGGCGCCGGCGAGCGCGTGGCGGACGTCCTCGAGCCC
>DASUEE010000006.1:0-7002 GCA_036275235.1 Acidimicrobiales bacterium
GATGGCTGCTCGCTCCCCGACCCCCTCGTGGTGCCCGGCAGCGGCCCCCAGCCCGAGCTCACCTCCGAGGTGCCGTTCGTCCTCGACGGGCTCGAGATCCCCTGCAACGGCGCCTACCTCGTGGAGGTCGAGGCCACCGTCGACGACCCCGACGCCCCCACCTACACGCTCCGCCAGCCCTTCGCCATGGGGATGTTGCCGCCGGCGGTCACCGACCTCGCCGTCGACCTCGACGAGGGTGCCCGTCGCACCACCGTGACGTTCACGCCCGTGCCCGACGACCAGCTCGCCCCGGACGCCATCGGCTACGTCCTCGAGCGGGGCGGACCCGTCGACAGCGCCGGCGTCGTCGGCCCCTTCACCGACGTGGGCACCCTCGATCTCGATGCCGAGCCGCGCTTCGTCGACGACCTCTCGCGCGCCGCGGGCGGCAGGTACGAGTACCGCGTGCGCGCGATGCGCGCCGGCGCGGTCGAGCCGGAGCGCTCCAGCGTGATCGACACCGAGATCGGCCGGATCACGATCGGCCCGCCGCCCGAGACCCCGCCCGGCGAGCGACCGTCGGCCGTCACGCGACGCAGCCCCCGCCGCGGCGGCGGTGCCGGCTCCGTCGTCCGCCGGGGCGCGGTCCGGCCCACCACCCCCACCACCATCGACACCGGCTTCGAGGGCACCCTCGACTACGGCGAGCGACCCCCGGGCGACCTGCCCGGCGACGAGCCGCTGGCCGGGCAGTCGATCATCCAGGACGAGGCCGAGGACCTCGACCTCGCCGCCCCGGTGGCCGGCGCCCTCGTCCTCGTCGGCTGGGCCGGGCACATCGCCTACCTCAACCGGCTCGCGAAGCAGCTCTGACCACCCTCGACGCGCCGAGGCCGGAGAGCGCGGCCAGCAGCACGAGAGCCCCGTCCTTGTCGAGGGGCTCGTTGCCGTTCCCGCACTTGGGCGACTGCACGCACGACGGGCAGCCGGAGCGGCACGCGCAGGCGGCGATCACCTCTGCGGTGGTCTCGAGGTGGCGCTCGGCGACCTCGTAGCCGAGCTCGGCGATGCCCGATCCGCCCGGGTACCCGTCGTAGATGACGATGGTGGGCCCGCCCGTGTCGGCGTGACGAGCCGTGGAGACCCCGCCGACGTCCCAGCGGTCGCAGATGGCGAACAGCGGGAGCACCCCGATCGCCGCGTGCTCGGCGGCGTGGAGGACGCCGGGCCAGGCGTCGGGGACCAGGCCGAGGCCGGCGAGGACGTCCTCGGGGATCACCCGCCACACGCCGCGGGTCTGCAGCGTGGAGGGCGGGAGGTCGAGGCCGACCCGCTCGAGGTGCTCGCCGGTGGTCGCGTCCTTGCGGTCGTAGCCGGTGACCCGGGTGGTGACCTCGATGGGGCCGACCGCGAGGTGGACGGGACCGGTGCGCCGGCTGCGGTCCTCGCCGCAGATGCGCAGGTCCATGCGGGTGATGGCGGTGGTGGAGGTGGCGCCGTCGTCGGGGACCACCACGGCGCGCCCGCGCTCGAGGTCGAGCTCGACCACCCGGTGGTGGCGCCCGGCGTGGAGGTAGACCGCGCCCTCGTGCACGACCTCGCCGGCGCGACCGCGGTCGACCGTGCCCACCGGGGCGCCGTCGGGCTGCACGATCTTGACCTGGCCGGGCGACCCGGATCGGAGCCCGACGCCGTCCACCGGCCACCCCGGCCCCGTCCACACGGCCACGGGCGAGTCCGGGCGGAGGCGCCGGCGCCGTCCCCTGCCCCCGGCCGTCCCCACCCCGGGCGGGCGGACCACGAGGTCGCCGGATGCGGCGAGCCGGCACACGCCCTCGTCCAGCAGGCCCGGCCACCACCGGGCGTCGTCGTGGGTGAGGGGCAGCTCGAAGGCGGCGCAGCGCAGGTGCGGGTCGGCCACGAAGGGGTTCGACGGGTTGATCACCGCCGGCTCGGGCGATCGCTCGAACAGCGCATCAGGGTGGGCGGCCACCCACTGGTCGAGCTGGTCGGAGCCGCACACCAGCACCGCGAGCGAGCCCTGCTGGCGCCGGCCGGCCCGGCCCACCCGCTGCCACATCGAGGCGACCGTGCCCGGGAACCCGTCGAGGACGCAGGCGTCGAGGCCCTCGACGTCGACCCCCAGCTCGAGCGCCGACGTGGCGAGCACGGCGTCGAGCTCGCCACGCGAGAGCGCCGCCTCGATCTCGTGGCGCTCCTCGGCGAGGAACCCGCCCCGGTACGCCGCCACCCGCGGTCGCGACGCCGGCGCGACCTGGCGCCGGACCCGCTCGGCCACCAGCTCCGTGGCCCGCCGGCTGGCGCAGAAGCCGATGGTGCGGTGCCCGCCCCCGACGAGGTCGGCGACCAGCCCGGCCGCCTCCCCGTGGGTGGAGGCCCGCGTGCCGGTGTCGGCGTCGAGCAGCGGCGGGTTCCAGATGGCGACGACGCGCTCGCCCGACGGGGAGCCGTCGTCGGTGACCGCCACCGTGTGGTCGCCGGTCAGGGCGGCCGCGAGCTCGGCCGGCGCGCCGATGGTCGCCGACGTCGAGATGAACACCGGGTCCGCCCCGTAGTGGGCGGCGAGGCGCCGCAGCCGCCGCAGCACGTGCGCGACGTGCGAGCCGAAGATCCCCCGGAAGAGGTGGAGCTCGTCGACCACGACGTAGCGCAGGCGCGACAGCAGCCGCATCCAGCCGGCGTGGTGGGGGAGGATCCCGCAGTGCAGCATCTCCGGGTTGGTGAGCAGCACGGTGGCGTTGCGGCGGGCATCGGCGCGCTCGTCGCGACCGGTGTCGCCGTCGTAGGTGACGGCCCGCACGCCGGGCAGGGCCAGGTCGTCGAACGAGCGGCGCTGGTCCTGCGCCAGGGCCTTGGTCGGGTACAGGCAGATCGCCGTGCCGGGCCGGACGGGTTCGGCCGCGACCTCCCCGATCGCCGCCTGGTACACGAGCGTCTTCCCCGACGACGTGCTGGTGGCCACCACCACGGAACGGCCGTCACGGACGTGGTCGAGCGCCTCGGCCTGGTGCGACCAGAGCCGCTCGACCCCGAGGGCCTCGACCACCGCTGCAGGGAGCGGGCGGGCGAGGTCGCCGAACCGCGGCGGACGGGCCGGCAGCCGGCGCAGGTGCACGAGCCGCCCCGGATCGGCGACGTGGGCCTCGTCGCGCGCCTCGAGCGCCGCCGAGCGCCGGCGGACCAGCGCCTCGAGCTCGCAGGCAGCGATCGCGTCGCCCGGGGATCCGGTGCCGGCCACGAGCGGATCGTACGCCTCGCCGCCGCGCGGATCACAGGCTCGTAGTTCCACCGGTGTGACCGACCGTCCTGCGGGCCCCGCACGGAGGGCGCAGTAGGTTGGACCACCGCATGGAGCTCGAGATCACCGACACCGAACACGAGGGCTGGACCGTGGTCAGCGCGTCCGGCGAGGTCGACGTCGCGTCGGCGCCGGCGCTGCGGACCCGCCTCGACGAGCTCCTCGAGGCGGGCGCCACGCGCATGGTGATCGACCTCGAGGACGTCGCCTTCATCGACTCCACCGGTCTCGGGGTGCTGGTCGGCGCGCTGCGGCGCGGCCGCTCGGCCAACGGCGACGTCCGTCTCGTGTGCACGAACCCCCGCATCCTCAAGGTGTTCGAGGCCACCGGGCTCCACGAGGTGTTCGCCATCGGCGCCACCTTCGACGAGACCGTCGCCAGCGAGGGTTGAGGCGCGCGCCGTGGTCGAGATCGTGCTCGAGATCCCGCCACGCCTCGACTACCTCGCCGTCGTCCGCCTCGTGGTGGCCACGGCCGCCGCGCTCGACCCGCCCCTGCCCGAGTCCCGCCTCGACGACCTGCGCCTCGCGGTCACCGAGGCGTGCTCGAACGCCATCAAGGCGCACCGGCCCGACGCCGCCGACGAACCGGTGGTCATCGCCTGCCACCTCGACGACGACCTGTTCCGGGTCGACATCCACGATCGTGGGCCCGGCTTCGACCCCGATGCGCTCGCCGCGCTGCCCGAGGCCACCGACCCCCGCCGGTTGCAGCACGAGTCCGGTCTCGGCATCCCGCTCATCAAGGTGCTGACCGACGAGGTCACCTTCCGGCCCGGAGAGGGCGGCACCGTCGTCTCCATGACCCTCAAGCGCCCCCCGGCGCCGCCGATCTGAGCACCCCCGGCCACCGGCCGGTTCGAACCCCAGGAAGGACCATGGCTGAACGCCGCCTGACCACCACGCGCCGCCCGAGCTGGAGCGAGACGGACGCCTTCGTGCCCCGCCGATTCGTCCGGCCCTTCCAGCGGTTCATGCACGCCGAGACGAGCGGCGCCATCATCATGCTCGTCGCGGCGATCGCCGCCCTGGTCTGGGCGAACTCGCCCTGGTACCACGCCCAGGAGTCGCTCTGGGAGACCCCGCTCACCATCCACCTCGGGGATCTGGCCCACATCGACCTGACCCTGGTCGAGTGGATCAACGACGCCCTGATGGCGATCTTCTTCTTCCTCGTCGGGCTCGAGATCAAGCGCGAGATGGTCCACGGCGAGCTGCGGGACCCCCGGAAGGCCGCGCTGCCGGTCATCGCCGCCCTCGGGGGGATGATCGTCCCGGCCGGCATCTACATGCTGCTGAACGCGGGCGAGCCCACCTTCGACGGCTGGGGCGTCCCGATGGCCACCGACATCGCCTTCGCCGTGGCGGTGGTGGCGCTCGTCGGCGACCGGGTGCCGGCGTCGGCGAAGGTCTTCCTGCTCACGCTGGCGATCGCCGACGACATGGGGGCCATCCTCGTGATCGCCCTCTTCTACACGTCGGGTCTCAGCTTCGGCTGGCTGGCGATCTCGGTGGCCACCATCGGCGTCGCCGAGGTGTGCAAGCGCCTCCACATCCGGGCCATGCCGGTGTACATCGCCCTCGCCCTCTTCGCCTGGTTCGCCTTCCACGAGACCGGGATCCATGCGACGCTGGCCGGCGTCATCCTCGGCCTGCTCACCCCGGCGTGGCCCTTCTACAACCCCGCCCACTTCAGCGAGGACATGTCGGGCCTGCTCGCCCACGGGGTCGCCATCGACGCCATCGAGGACGACCTCCGATCCGACGATCCCGACGACGAGTACGACGAGGCCGCCGGCCGCCTGGCCGAGATCGACCGCCTCGTCACCGAGAGCCAGTCCCCGCTCGACCGCCTGTCCGGGCAGCTCGAGCTGTGGGTCGCCTTCGTGATCGTGCCGCTCTTCGCCTTCGCCAACGCTGGGGTACGCCTGTCGAGCGACGCGATGGACGGCCTGCTGTCCAACCGCGTGGTGCTCGGAATCGCCATCGGGTTGGTGGTCGGCAAGACCGTCGGCGTGTTCACCTTCACGCTGCTCGGCGAGAAGCTCGGGCTCGGCACCCTGCCCGCCGGGGTGACCCACCGCAACGTGTTCGGCCTCGCGCTGACCGCGGGCGTCGGGTTCACGGTGGCCCTGTTCGTCGCCGGGCTGGCCTTCGAGCCCGGGCTCACCACCGACTCGGCGAAGATCGGCATCCTGGCCGGCAGCCTCGTGGCAGGCATCCTCGGCTACACGTTCCTGCGCATGTCGCCGGCGACACCGGCGGTACCCAGCGGATCCGCCGCCGATGCGCCGGCGCCGGCGCTGGTCGACTGAGCGACCGGATTTTCCTCTGGTCTTTTCAGACCAGGCTTGTCACGGGCACGTCATGGTTGTAACGTGACTGACACGTCGAACCAGCGCCCAACTGGGTACTGAACCGGCACCAACCCCCCAAAGCCTCCCCGGGCATCGTTCGCTGGACGGTTCGCACCGCCCGCCCGCCTCCGTCCAGTGCTCGATGCCCGGGTTGGATCTGCCTGCGGCCCGGTCCTCACGGACCGGGCCGCAGCGCGTCCGGGGCTGCACGCGAGACGTTCGCGGTTCAGGCGTCGACGTCGCGCCGGCCCTCGAGGGCCCGGCCGAGGGTGAGCTCGTCGGCGTACTCGAGGTCGCCGCCCACCGGCAGGCCGCTGGCGATGCGGGTCACCCGGATCCCGAGCGGCTTGAGCAGCCGGGCCAGGTACATGGCCGTGGTGTCGCCCTCGAGGTTCGGGTTCGTGCACAGGATCACCTCGACGACGCCGTCGGCGTCGACCCGGGCGAGCAGCTCGCGCACCTTGAGCTGGTCGGGGCCGATGCCCTCCATCGGGTTGATGGCCCCGCCGAGCACGTGGTAGCGGCCGGCGAACCCGCCGGTCTTCTCGACGGCGACGATGTCGCGGGGCTCCTCGACGACGCACACGAGCGTGGCATCGCGGCGGGGATCGGCGCAGATGGCGCAGCGGGCGGACTCCGACAGGTTGTGGCACACCTCGCAGAAGCGCACCCGCTCCTTCGCGGTGACGACCGCGTCGGCGAGGGCGAGCGCGTCCTCCTTCGGCACCTTCAGCAGGTGGTAGGCGATGCGCTGGGCCGACTTCGGGCCCACGCCGGGCAGACGGCCGAGCTGGTCGATGAGGTGCTGGACGGCGTCGGCGTGCACCGAGGGCTACTCGTCCTCGTCGTCGTCGCCGGCACCGAGCACGCCGCCCAGCCCACCGCCGAGGAGGGCCGACGGGTCGAAGCCGCCCATGGCCTGCTCCTGCAGGCGGCCGGCGGCCGCGTGGGCGTCGCGCAGGGCGGCCAGCACGAGGTCCTCGAGGCCCTCGACGTCGTCGGGGTCGAAGGCGACGGGATCGATGTGCACGGCGATCGGCTCGCCACCACCGGTGATGCGGATGCGCACGGCGCCGCCACCGGCGCTGCCCTCGACCTCGGCCTCGGCCGCGGCGCGGCTCGCGCTCATCGCCTCCTGGGCCTGGGCGAGCAGGTCGCCGAGGCCGCCGGCGCCACCGCCGCCGAGCAGTCCGCCGACGAGGCCGCCCAGGTCGGGCAGGCCGCCGGCGTCGGGATCGGGGTGCTGGTCGGTCATCGGTCCTCCAGGAGCTCGGCGCCGGGGAAGGCGTCGCGCAGGTGCGCGAGCCCGCCGGTGCTGGCGTCGGGTGCATCGGTGAGCTCGTC
>DASUEE010000007.1:0-8489 GCA_036275235.1 Acidimicrobiales bacterium
TTCGCGCGGCAGCTGACGACGGCCCTCGGCACCGCGCTGCGCACCGGCGTCACGACCGTCCTCGACGACATCGACCAGCGGACCTACGACGAGTACGTGCGCGAGCTCCCGAGCCCCACGCTGCTCTCGGTCCTCGACCTCCCGCCGCTCAAGGGCGCGAGCATGCTGCACCTCCCGCCGTCGCTGACCATGACGATCGTCGACCGGCTGCTGGGCGGCACCGGCGGCGGGACGCTCCCCCAGCGGGCGCTCACCGAGATCGAGCTCCGCCTGGTGACCGACCTCCTCGACCGCGTCCTCGTCCGCCTCGGCACGGCGTTCGAGTCGCTGGCACCGGTCCGCCCCCAGCTGAACCGCACCGAGTCCAACCCGCAGTTCGCGCAGGTGACCGCGCCCACCGACATGGTGGTCGTCACGTCCATGACCGTGAAGGTCGACGGCACCCCCAGCACGGTGAGCCTCGCCGTCCCCTTCACGGCGCTCGGCCCGGTGCTCGACGACGCCACGCGGCGGGACAAGCTGCAGGACGACCACCTCGCCGAGGAGCTCCGCCGGGCTCTCGAGGGCACGGTGCACTCGGCGGGCGTGGAGGTGTGCGTGCGCTTCCGCGAGTCACGGCTGCCGTCCGGGCGCATCGCGACGCTCCGTCCCGGCGACGTCCTTCCCCTGGACCAGCCGTTGGACGAACCGCTCACGGTCGAGGTCGCCGGGCTCCCCCGCTTCCTCGCCACCGCAGGCACCAAGGGCAAGCGGGTCGCCTGCCTGGTCACCGACACCATCGGAGAGGTCACCCCATGACGATCACCGAGACGTCCGCACCGACGGCGGGCTCCGTCGCCGACCGCCCGGCGGTCGAGGCGCTGATCGGCGACACCGTCGCCGCCCTGCTCCCGGCCGACGACGCCTGGCAGGTCGCTCCGGGGGCGGCACCGTTCCCCGACGGCGCGCTCCACGCCGTCGGCGCCCGGCTCGGCGACCACGTGGTCGCGATCGTCGCCACCGCCGACATGAGCCGACGGGTGCAGGTCGGGCCTCCGCCGGCGGACGACCTGATCGACGCGCTCGCGCCTGCCTTCGCGGCCCTCGGCGATGCCCTCGGGCTGGGCGCACCCGACGACGTGATCGTGGTCGACCCTCGCGCCGTCGAGGCCGAGCGGACCGACGCCGCGCTCTCCTGCGCGCTCCTCGACGGAGGCAGCCACCTCGTCACGATCGTGGTGACGCCACCCGAACCCGACGCCGCCGACGCTCCCGACCCGGTGTCGTTCCAGCCGATCGTCGGCTCGCCCACGGCCGGAGGCCGGAGCTCGCTCGACGTCCTGCACGAGGTGCAGATGGGCGTGACGGTGGAGCTGGGGCGCACCCGCATGCCGCTGCGCGACATCCTCAGCCTCGTCCCCGGATCCGTCATCGAGCTGGACCGCCCGGCGAGCGCTCCCGTCGACGTGCTCGTGAACGGGACGCTCATCGCCCGCGGCGAGGTCGTCGTCATCGACGAGGAGTTCGGCATCCGCATCACCGAGGTGCTGGGCCACGAGCCCCCGGCCCACGGCAGCGCCGCCCCGTGAACGAGGTGTCCGTCGGCGAGCTGTTCGTGCGGCTCGTCGTCTCCCTCGGCGTGGTCGTCGCGATCATGGCCGCCGCCGCGTGGGTGCTGAAGCGCGTCGCCAGCGGCGGGTTCGCCGCCGGCGGGCGCGGCCGGCCCGGACGGCCCGTGCGCATCGAGGTGCTGGCCCGCCAGACCCTCGGCCGGCGCTCGTCGATCGCCCTCGTCCGCGCCGGTGGGCGCGGACTGGTGCTCGGCATCACCGAGCAGCACGTGACCCTGCTGGCGGAGACCAGCGCGGACGAGCTGGTGCTGCCCGACACCACCCCGGAGCCGCCAGGGACGGCGGCTCCGATCGGCGACCCCGTGGTCGCCGGCCCGACATGGAGGAGCCTCACCGAGACGTTGCGGGAACGGACCGTCCGCCGGTCCTGACCTCGCGCCTCGCCTCCCGTGGTCCCGACCACCCCCGCCCGCTCGCTGCGGCGCGCCCTCGCCGCCGTGGCGCTGGCGATCGCGCTCGCCGTGCTCCCCGGCGCCGCGCCCGCCGGTGCGCAGCTGCCCCCGGGCGCCGAGGGCGTGACCGCCCCGGTCGATCCGAGCACCGTGATCCCGCAGCCCGGCCAGCCGGCCTCGGTCACGGTCGAGCTCCCCGACGTCACCGAGAAGCCGTCGCAGTCGGTGATCATCATCCTGGCGCTCACCGTGCTGTCGGTGGCGCCGGCGCTGCTCATCATGATGACGAGCTTCACGCGCATCGCGATCGTGCTGTCGCTGACCAGGAACGCGCTCGGCCTCACCACGGTGCCCCCGAACCAGGTGATCGTGGGACTCGCCCTCTTCCTCAGCCTGTTCGTGATGGGACCCACGCTGAGCGAGATCAACGACGAGGCCATCCAGCCGCTCCTCGCCGGCGACATCGAGCAGGGCGAGGCCTACGACGCCGCCGTCACGCCGATCCGGACCTTCATGCTCGGCCAGACCCGGGAGGAGGAGATCGGCATGTTCCTCTCCTTCCAGGAGGCCGACCGCCCCGAGGACCCCGACGACGTCGGGCTCACCGCGCTGATCCCCGCCTTCATCCTCTCCGAGCTGCGGATCGCCTTCATCATCGGCTTCGTGATCTTCATCCCGTTCCTGGTGGTCGACATCATCGTCAGCTCCTCGCTGATGTCGATGGGCATGATGATGCTGCCGCCGGTCCTCGTCTCCTTGCCCTTCAAGCTGATGCTGTTCGTGATGATCGACGGCTGGGACCTCATCGTCCGGTCGCTCATCACCTCGTTCGGTTAGCCGCGCGCGCCTGCGCCCGACCCCCGGAGCCCCGACGTGACCGACTCCGTCCTCGTCGACATCGTCCTGCAGACCATGCTCGTGACCGCCAAGGTGGTCGGCCCCCTGCTGCTCGTGAGCATGGTGGTGGGCTTCGGCGTCGGCCTGCTGCAGTCGGTGACGCAGATCCAGGAGTTCACCTTGACCTTCGTGCCGAAGTTCATCGGCATCGGGGTGGTGCTCCTCGTGGGCGGGCCGTGGATGCTCGCCGAGCTCGTGGGCTACACGAACGCGCTCTTCGACCTCATCCCCGAGCTCATCGCCTGAGCCGGCGTGACCCTGCAGATCGACTCGACGCTGCTGGTCGGCTACGTGCTGGCCATGGCGCGCGCCGGCGCCTGGGTCATGGTCGCCCCGCCCTTCACCGGCAGCATGATCCCGGGGCGGATCAAGGCCGGCCTCGCCGCCGCGCTCGCGCTGTCGCTCGGCCCCCGCCTCGCCGACCAGTCGGTGCCCCTCGAGACCGGCGCCCTCATCGGCGCGATGCTCCTGCAGATCGTCGCCGGGGCCGCCCTCGGCTTCCTCGCGTACCTGCTGTTCGCCGCGTTCCAGACCGCCGGCGCCGTCATCGACCTCTTCGGCGCCTTCAGCATCAGCGAGGCGATCGACCCGGTGAGCGGCGTCAGCACCTCGGTCTTCGGGCGGTTCTACTCGCTGATCGCCACCGTCCTGCTCTTCGCGACCGGCGGACACCTGCTCCTCGTGCGCGGGTTCCTCACGTCCTACGAGGCCCTGCCCCTCGACGGCTTCCGCAGCGAGCGGCTCGCCGAGGTCCTCACCGCCGACCTGGGCACGTTCTTCCTCGCCGCCCTGCAGATCGCCGCTCCGCTCGTGGCGGCGCTGTTCCTCACCGACGTCGCGCTCGGGCTCCTCAGCCGGGCCGCGCCCGAGATGAACGTGTTCCTGCTCGGCCTCCCGCTGAAGATCTTCGTGACGCTCAGCCTGGTGGGCGTCGCCATCCCCGTGCTGCCCGGGGCCGTGGCGGAGATGACCGACACCGCCGTGCGCCACAGCATCGGCCTCGGGGGGTGAGACGTGGCCGGCGGTGACGACAAGACCGAGGCCCCGACACCGAAGCGGAAGCGGGAGGCCCGCAAGGAGGGCCAGATCGCGAAGACGCCCGAGCTGGGGATGTGGCTGCAGATCCTGGTGGCCACCTTCGGGATCCCGTTCGTCGCCGGGCGCTCCCACGGGGAGCTCCTCCGGGTCGGTCGGGACATCCAGGCGATCAGCGCCGACCCGGACCCGCAGGCGGCGCTCGGCGTGCTCGGCAAGGGGTTCGGGCTGGTGGTCACCACGGTCGTGCCGCTCGCCGTCGTGATGCTGCTGGTCGGCGTGATCTCGCTGGTGTCCCAGACCGGTCTCGTCTTCGCCACGAAGGCCGCCAAGCCGAGCTTCTCGAAGGTGAACCCCATCGCCGGCCTCAAGCGGATGTTCCAGCCCCAGGGCCTCTGGCAGGGGGGCAAGGCCCTCATCAAGGTCACCGTCCTGGCCGCCGCGTCCTGGCAGCCCGTCCTGGGCATCACCGAGCGCGTGCTCGACTCCGACGACGCCTCCACGCTCGGGATCGCCGCCGAGGTCGGCGCGGCGTCCGTGGACCTCGCCCGCACCGTCGCCGCCGTGGGGCTCGGCCTCGCCGTGGCCGACTACGCCATCCAGCGCTGGGTGATCGGCAAGAAGCTCAGGATGTCGAAGAAGGACATCCAGGAGGAGCACCGCAGCGCGGAGGGCGACCCCCACGTCAAGGGCCAGATCCGGCGACGGCAGCAGGACATGAGCCGCAACCGGATGCTGGCCGGCGTCGCCGACGCCAGCGTCGTCATCGTGAACCCCACCCACATCGCCGTCGCCCTCCGGTACGAGCCCGGCACGGGCGCCCCCCGGGTGGTGGCGAAGGGGCGGGGCCACATCGCCGACCGGATCCGCGCCGAGGCCGCGGCGAGCTTCGTCCCGATCGTGCGCGACATCCCCCTCGCCCGGACGCTCGAGAAGGCCTGCCGGGTCGACCAGACCATCCCGGCCGAGCTGTACGAGGCCGTGGCTCGGTTGCTCGCGTTCGTCATGCAGGTCGGCCGGAGGGCCGCCCTGCTGGGCGGGGTGGTCGACAACCCGCACGCCGGCCCCGTCGTGGACGACACCCCTCAACTCGCGGGCGCCGCCGCCGATCGGTGACCCGGCGCCAGGACGGCGCCCCCAGGGTCCACGGACGGCACCCGACAAGCGTTCGCTCCAGGAGCTCGTGTGACGTCCAGCCGGATCGGTCAGATCGGCGTGCCCGCCGCCGTCGTCGGCATCGTGCTGATGATGGTCGTGCCGATGCCGGCGCCCCTGCTGGACCTGCTCCTCGTCTGCAACATGTCCGCAGCGGTGCTGGTGCTACTGATCTCGCTGTACGTCGACAAGCCGCTCGACTTCTCCTCGTTCCCCTCGATGCTGCTCATCGCCACCATGTTCCGGCTGGCGCTGAACGTGAGCTCGACGCGGCTCGTGCTGCTCGACGGCTACGCGGGCAAGGTCGTCGAGGCCTTCGGGAGCTTCGTCGTCGGCGGCTCGGTGGTCGTCGGCCTCGTGGTGTTCCTCATCCTCGTGGTGATCCAGTTCATCGTCATCACGAACGGCGCCGGGCGCGTCGCCGAGGTGGGCGCCCGGTTCACCCTCGACGCCATGCCGGGCAAGCAGATGGCGATCGACGCCGACCTCAACGCCGGCCTCATCACCGAGGCCCAGGCCCGTGCCCGCCGCCGGGAGATCTCGGAGGAGGCCGACTTCTACGGGGCGATGGACGGCGCCTCGAAGTTCGTGAAGGGCGACGCCATCGCCGGCATCGTCATCACGGTCATCAACCTGGTCGGCGGGTTCGTGGTCGGGACCATGCAGCGGGGCCTGCCGCTCGGCGAAGCGGCCAGCACGTACTCGTTGCTCACCGTCGGCGACGGCCTCGTCAGCCAGATCCCGGCCCTGCTGATCTCGATCGCCTCGGGCCTCATCATCACGCGCACGTCGGGCGGCGACGTCGGCTCGACGCTGCTGCACCAGTTCGGGCAGCACGCCCACGCCCTCAAGGTCGGTGCGGGGTGCCTCGGCGTGCTCGCCCTGGTCCCCGGGCTGCCCAAGGTCCCGTTCCTCGTCGTGGCCGCTGCACTGTGGTTCGCGGCCGGCCGCACGGAAGCCCGCACGCAGGCGGTCGAGGCTGCGGCGGCCGCCGAGGAGGAGGAGGCGGCGGCGGGGCCGGCGACCACCGACCCGACCGAGGAGCTCCTGGAGGAGATGCGGGTCGACCCCCTCGAGCTCGAGATCGCCTACGGGCTCATGGACCTCGTCGACCCCGCCCGGGGCGGCGACCTGCTCGACCGCGTGAAGTCGCTGCGCCGCAAGATCGCCCTCGAGCTCGGCATCGTCATCCCGCCCGTGCGCACCCGGGACAACATCGATCTGCAGCCGCACGAGTACGTCATCCGCGTCCACCGCGCCGAGGTCGCCCGCGGCGAGGCGCCCCCCGGCCACGTGCTCGTGCTCGGCGACCGGCCGCCCGAGGTGCCGGGACACGACACCGTCGACCCGGTGTTCGGGATGGCCGCGTCCTGGGTGCCTGCCGAGTACGGCCCGCAGGCCGAGCTGTCCGGGCTCACCGTCGTCGACCGGGCGTCGGTCCTCACCGCCCACCTGGCCGAGGTCGTCCGCAGCCACGCCGGCCAGCTCCTGTCCCGCCAGGACGTCAAGGCGCTGTTCGAGACGGTCCGGCGCTCGGACCCCGTCGTCACGGAGGAGGCGCAGACGGCCGGCCTCACGCTCGCCGAGGTGCAGTCGGTGCTCGAGCGGCTCCTCGACGAGCAGGTGCCGATCCGCGACCTCGTGCGCATCCTCGAGGTCATGACCGAGCGCGCACGCGTCACCCGTGAGACCGCGCCGCTGGTCGAGGCCGTACGCCAGGCACTGGGCCCCGCGATCACCTCGGGGCTGGCACCCACCGGCGAGCTCCCCGCCATCACCCTCGACCCGCTCGTCGAGCAGGCCCTCGCGGAGGCGGTCCGGCCCGGTGAGGACGGACCCGTGCTCGACGTCGACCCGGCGATCCTCGAGCGCCTCGTCGAGTCCGTGACCCGCACCGTGCACGCCGCCGAGGAGCAGGGGCGCACCCCCGCGCTCGTCGTCTCCGCCCGCGTCCGCGGCCCGCTGCGCCGGGTCCTGCGCGGCATCCACCGCGACCTGCCGGTCGTGGCCTACCCCGAGCTCGCCCGGAACCTCCGTCTCGACACCATGGGAGTGATCGACCTTGCCCAGCCAGCAGCGGTTTGAAGGCCCCGACCTCGAGGCCCTCCTCGACGACGTGCGCTCGCGCTTCGGCGACGACGTCTCGATCGTGGAGGCCAACCGGATCCGCAAGGGCGGCGTCGGCGGCTTCTTCGCCCGGGAGCTCTACGAGGTGGTCGTCGACGGCGAGGACGACACCCCGGCGGGCGCCGGCACGCCCCGCCCCCGATCGCTGCTCGACCTCGTCGACGCCGTCCAGGACGGGCCGGCGCGGGACGAGCCGCTCTTCTACGACGTCGAGAAGCTCGGCGACCTGGACCGGGCGGTGACCCCGACCGCCACCGAGCTCTCGAGCGAGGGCCAGGCCTTCGCCGACGTCCTCGACCGCATCGCCCGCGCGACCGCGACGCCCCCGCCGGCACCGCACCCGGTCGAGGACGACGAGCCGTTCCGGTCCTACGCCGACGTGGCGCCACGGCCCGTCGTCGCACCCCGCCCCGAGGTCGTTGCCCGGCCGGCCGGCGCGCGGACGCCGGCGCGCCCCGGTCCCTCCGTCGACCACGACCAGCTCGCCCGGCTCGGGCTCCCCGCACCGGTGCTGCGCCACGCGCCCGCCGGCCTCGACCGGTTGAGCACCCTCCTCCACCTGGCCGAGTCGTTCCCGGCCGCCCGGGCGCTCCCGCGCTCCGGCGGCACCGTCATCGCCCTCGTCGGCGACCGGCGCGGCATGGCGGCCGCCGTGGCCTGGGTGCACGAGCAGCTCGGCCTCTCCCCCGACCGGCTGATGCTCGCCTCCCGGAGCGAGAGCCGGGTGTTCCCCACGAGCCGGCGCTTCACCAGCTCCCAGGAGGTCGTCGAGCACCGACGGGCGTGGTCACGCGCCACCGTCCCGACGTTGGTCGTCGTCGACGAGCCCGTCGGCGTGCGCAGCACCGCATGGGCCCGGCACGTCCTCGACGCGCTCGAGCCGGCGGCGGTCTGGGCCGTCACCGACGCGCAGCGCAAGCCCGAGGACGTCGTCGCCTGGGCCGAGCGGATCGGCGGGATCGACGCCATCGCCCTCGACGGCACGGAGGAGACGGCGAGCCCGGCGGCCGTGCTCGCGACGGGCCTGCCCGTGGCCTTGATCGACGGCCACACCGCCACGCCCGCACGCTGGGCGGCCGTGCTCGACGAGCGCCTGCTCGCCGCCTAGGGAGGGCTCGTGGACGCCGACACCCGCATGGCCTGCAGCCTCGTGCTGTCGCTGCTCGTCTCCGCCGGCAACCTGCGTGCGGCGGCGGCGGGCGACGCCGACATCCTCCACGTGGGCCTCCGCTACGTCCTGGCCTTCGTGCTCGCCTTCGTGGCGGTCGGGTAC
>DASUEE010000008.1:0-7670 GCA_036275235.1 Acidimicrobiales bacterium
GATCCGCGCCCGGTCGACCCGCATCGGCTCGAGGGCGTCGGTGTCCTCGAGGTCGGACTCGGTCGTCACGACGACGTGCGCGTCGTCCGCCGCCGCCGGGTGGTGGTGCCGTTGGCCGTGCCCGACGAGACGCCGTTCGACCACGCCGGCAGGCCGGCGAACAGCTCGTCGAGCTCGTCGGTGCCGATCGTCTCGTGCTCGATGAGGGTGTCGGCCAGGCGGTCGAGCACCTTGCGGTGCTGGCGAAGGATCTGGCGGGCCTCGTCGTGGGCCTCGTCGATGAGCTTGCGCACCTCGGCGTCGACCCGGCTGGCGACCTCGTCGGAGTAGTCGCGGGAGGCGCCCATGTCGCGGCCGAGGAACGGCTCGCCGTTGCGGTAGCCGAGCTGCTGCGGCCCGAGGGCATCGGTCATGCCGTACTCGGTGACCATGGCCCGGGCGATCTGCGTGGCCCGCTCGATGTCGTTCTGGGCGCCCGTCGTCGGGTCGCCGAACACGAGCTCCTCGGCCGTGCGCCCGCCGAGCAGCATCGCCAGCTCGTCGCGCAGCTCCGACCGGGTGCGCATGTGCTTGTCCTCGGTGGGCAGCGCCAGCGTCCAGCCGAGGGCACGGCCCCTGGCGATGATCGACACCTTGTGGATCGGGTCGGTGTTCGGGAGCACGTGGCCCACCAGGGCGTGGCCGCCCTCGTGGTAGGCGATGACCTTCTTCTCCTTGTCGGACATCACCCGGCTCTTGCGCTCCGGCCCGGCGATGACCCGATCGATCGCCTCCTCCATCTGCTTCATGCCGATGGTCTTGAGGCCGTGGCGGGCGGTGAGGAGGGCCGCCTCGTTCATGAGGTTGGCCAGGTCGGCGCCGGTGAATCCGGGCGTGCGGCGGGCCAGCACGTCGAGGTCGACGTCCTTCGCCAGCGGCTTGCCCTTGGCGTGCACGTTGAGGATGGCCTTGCGGCCCTCGAGGTCGGGCCGGTCGACGACGATCTGGCGGTCGAACCGGCCGGGGCGCAAGAGGGCGGGGTCGAGGATGTCGGGGCGGTTGGTGGCGGCGATGAGGATCACGCCCGACTTCACGTCGAAGCCGTCCATCTCGACGAGCAGCTGGTTGAGCGTCTGCTCCCGCTCGTCGTGGCCGCCGCCCATGCCGGCGCCGCGGTGGCGGCCGACGGCGTCGATCTCGTCGACGAAGACGATGGCGGGCGCCTGGGCCTTCGCCTGCTCGAACAGGTCGCGGACCCGGGAGGCGCCGACGCCCACGAACATCTCCACGAAGTCCGAGCCGGAGATCGAGAAGAAGGGTGCGCCGGCCTCGCCGGCCACGGCCCGGGCCAGCAGGGTCTTGCCGGTGCCGGGCGGGCCCACGAGGAGCACGCCCTTGGGGATCTTGGCGCCGATGGCCTGGAACTTGGCCGGGTTCTGGAGGAACTCCTTGATCTCCTGGAGCTCCTCGACGGCCTCGTCGCAGCCGGCCACGTCGTCGAAGGTGACCTTGGGCTGGTCCTTGTTCCACTGCTTGGCCTTGGCCTTGCCGAACTGCATGACCCGGCTGCCGCCGCCCTGCATGGCGTTGAGGAAGAACAGGAACAGGCCGAACAGCAGGAGGAGCGGGAGGATGCTGAACAGCAGCGAGACCCACACGGACTCCTGCTGCTGGTCGGTCTCGATGTCGATCGCGGGCTCGGCCTCGGCGAGCTCGATGGTGAGCTCGTCGGCGAACTCCGACGGGTACGACACGGCGTACTCGGTGCCGTCGCGCAGCTCGCCCTCGACGGCGTGGCTGCGGTCCTTGATGGTGGCGGTCTCGACCTCACCGTCGGCGACGAGGGCGCGGTACTCGTTGAGCGTGAGGTCCTCCGGGTCGGAGCCCGACCGCAGGAAGGACGACGCCACCAGGGCCGCGACGAGCGCGAGTGCGACGTAGAGGAGCGTTGGGCGGCGCAGCTTCTTCTTCACAGTCCGCACAACGCTACCGGCCTACTCCTCGCCCCGATAGTCGGCGATGTGGGGCAGGTTGCGATAGCGCTCGGCCACGTCGAGGCCGTAGCCGATGACGAACGCCGGCGGGATGCGGAAGCCGACGTAGCGGAGATCGAGCTCGGCCTGCTGGTTGCCCTCCCGCACCAGCAGCGCGCACACCTCCAGCGAGGCGGTTCCCCTCGACTCGAGGGTCTTGCGCAGGTACCGCAGGGTCAGGCCGGAGTCGATGATGTCCTCGACGATGACCACGTGGCGGTCGGTGAGGTCGACGTCGAGGTCCTTCACGATGCGCACGACGCCGGAGCTGCGCGTGCTCGCCCCGTAGGACGACACGGCCATGAAGTCGATCTCGAGGGGGATCGGCGTGGCCCGCACCAGGTCGGCCACGAAGATGAACGCCCCCTTGAGGACCGACACCATGATCGGGTTGCGGTCCTGGTAGTCGCGGGCGATCTCGGCGCCCAGCTCGGCGACGCGGGCCTGGATCTGCTCGCTCGAGAGGAGGGTCTCGCCGATGCGGTCGTCGCCGAGCTCGGGCATCCGCCGAACCTATCCCGGCGCCTCCCCCGGCCCGGCAGCCGGCCCCGCCGTGAGGCGCTGCTGCGACCGGCGCACGCGCACGCCCCGGGCGACGTCGGCGGCCGTGGCCTCGCCCCGGGCGACCGCGAGCACGCGGTCGACCGCCGCGTGACCCGGCGGGTGCCCGCCGAGCTGCGGGCGCAGCCACCGGCGCACGGCCCGGGCGGCGAGCGGGCGTGGGGCGGCGGCGAGGGCCGGCGCCCAGGTCGGGTCGAGCGGTGCGGCGAGCTCGTCGAGCACGGCGGCATCGGCGCGGGCCAGCTCGGCCAGGCGGCACAGCAGCGGGACGACGTCGCGCTCGGCCACGTCGTGGAGGAGGGGCAGGACCTCGTGGCGGACCCGGTTGCGGCGGAACCGGGGATCGGCGTTCGACGGGTCGAGCACCGGTTCGAGCCCGAGCTCCCGGCAGAGGGCGTGCGTGTCCGTCCGACGCAGCCGGAGCATCGGGTGGCAGCGGGAGTCCATGGCGGCGATGCCGTCGAGCCCGGCGCCCCGGAGCAGGGCGAGCAGCACGGTCTCGGCCTGGTCGTCGGCGGTGTGCCCGAGCAGGGCGTCGGGCCCGAGGACCGCGAGGCGCGCGGCACGGGCGCGCGCCTCGAGGTCGGGGCCGGCGGCCACCTCCACCCGCTCGGCGCGGAAGCGGGCGCCGAACCGCTCGGCGGCGGCGGCGACCACGGCGGCGTCGTCGCCGCTGCCGGGTCGCAGCCCGTGGTCGACGTGGACGGCCGTGACGTCGAGCCCGGCATCGACGGCGAGGGCCAGGAGCGCGAGGGAGTCCGGGCCCCCCGACACCCCGCAGGTCACCGGGCCGGCGGCGGGCAGCGTGCAGCGAGCCCGCAGGTCGGCCAGGCGGCCGGTCACGCGAGGTCGTCGACGACCAGCTGGCCCGCCCGCAGCCGCCGCAGCAGCTCCGGCACGTCGTCGTGCCCGAGCTTGCGGGCGATGCGCCGGAGGCTGGCGTAGACGTTCGACCGGCTGACGCCGAGGTCTCCGGCGGCGGCGCTCACCGACGGCGCCGCGAGCAGCGACCGCAGCAGCGCCACCTGCTTCTCGGTGAGCTCCGCACCCACCCGGCGCACCTCGTCGTCGGCGGCGGGTTCGTCGCGCACCCGGGCGTGCTCGAGCCGGGAGAGCCGCGGGGAGGGCGCCTCGCCGGCCTCCGGTGCCGTGCCCTTCTCCAGCCGGGCGAGCTCGAGGAGGGCACCGGTCTGGGCGCGGAGGCGCTGCTCGCGCTCGGGGCCGCCGGCCAGGACGCCGGCGACGGCGTCGCGCAGCTCGTCCGGGGTGACCGGCTTGACCAGGTAGCGCACGGCGCCCTCGATGCCGCCGCGGAGGCGGTCGTCGTCCGCGCCGAGGGCCGTCATCATCAGCACCTTCACCGACTTGATGCGGTCGTCGAGGTGGGACTTCAGCTGCTCGAGGACGGCCCAGCCGTCGACGCCCGGCATCATCACGTCGAGCAGCACGACGTCGGGGACCTCGACCTGCACCGCGGCGAGCGCCTCCTCGCCGTTCGCCGCGGTCATCACGCGGTGCCCGTCGAGCTCGAGGTTCACCTGGGTCAGGTAGCGGATGTCGGGTTCGTCGTCGACGACGAGGACGGATGCCACCGGCTGCCTCCCTCGCGCCGCCGTGTCGTCCACCATTGTGCCAAGACGCGGGCCCTCGGCGGCTGCATGGAGGCTCAGCGGACCAGCTCCTCCGAGAGCTGCACGCGCTCGACCCACTCGTGGGGCTCGCGGATCTCGGCCAGCGTGGGCAGCCACGTGGGGCCGCGCCAGGCCGGCTCGAGTGCGTGCTTGCCGCCGCCGAGACGCTCGACCTCGGCGATGAAGTCCTCGCCCTGCTGGTACTGGGCGAGCTTGCCCTCCAGGCCGATGAGGCGCTGGACCAGCTTCTGCAGGCCCGTGGCCGAGGTGCGCCGGTTGCGCAGCACCCGGCCGAAGCGTTCGGCGGAGGGCACGTGGCCGACGCCGGCGCGGTCCATGGTGACGTCGCCGTGACCCTCCAGCAGGCTCATCAGGCCGCCGATCTGGTCGAGCGCCGCCTGCTGCTGGGGGCCGGCGAGCAGCTGCGTGACGCCCCCGTCGGGGATCGGGTTCCGGCCGCCGCGGAGGTCGTCGGCCACCCGCTTGAGCGCCCGCAGCAGCACCATCGGGTCGAGGCCGGCCGACGACAGGAGCGAGTCGATGAGGCCCAGGTAGTGGTCGCGCATCCAGGGCACGCCCGTGAACTGCGCCCGGTGGGTGACCTCGTGGAGGGCGAGCCACAGGCGGAACTCCCGCGGCGGGAAGCCGAAGCGCTTCTCGAGGGCGAGCACGTTGGGCCCCACGTAGTAGACGACGTCGCCGTCGGAGGGCTCCTCGTCGGAGCCGCCGGCGACGAGCAAGTCGTACTGGCCGAGCACCCGGCCGGACATCCAGCCCAGCAGCAGGCCGACCTCGGCGGCGGCCGCGGCGCGCATGACCGGCACGGAGGGCCCGGCCACCCGCTTGCCCACCTTCTCGGTGAGGGGCGTGAGCAGGCGCTGGAAGCTGGAGATGTTCGCCCGCACCCAGCCGGCGCGGTCGGTGACCCGGCCCACGGCAGGACCCGCGGTGGAGCGCAGGCCGGTCTCGGCAGCGACCAGCTCCTCGGCGAGGGCGGTCAGCTCGGCGAAGTCGGGCTCGAGCGAGTCCCAGTGGTAGGAGTCCGCGAGGGGCTCCCGACCGGCGAAGCGGACGGCGATGCGCTCGGCGAGGTCCCAGTCGACCAGCTCAGCCACGCGGCTGGTCGACTCCCGGGTACTGCGGCTTGACGACCTTGCGCAGGTAGAGGGCCACGACCGTCACGACGGCCGGGATGACCAGGAACAGCATGAGGACCACGGCGATCCAGAAGTGCCAGATGACGGCGATCATGGCTGCGACTCTACGCCTGAGCGCCCTCGGGGCCCGCATGCCCGATGGCGTCGGCGATGCGGGCCCGCAGCTCGTCGGGCATGCGGTCCCGGCACTTCTGGGCGATGTACTGCTTGATCTCGGCCTCGAAGTCGAAGGCCTCGAAGCACGGCGGGCACCCCTCGAGGTGCTGCTGGATCTGGACCCGCTTCTCGGCGGTGAGCTCCCCGTCGAGGAAGTGGTAGAGCTCGTGGAGCGTGTCGCTGCAGTCGCCGTGGTCCATGTCGGTCTCTCGGTCAGCCGGCGTTCGCCGGTTCGCTCTGGTCTTCGGTCGCCGGGTCTGCGAGGCCTCGTGCGACGGCGAACCCGTACAACTCCTTCTGCAGCGCCTTTCTTCCCCGGTGCAGGCGCGACATCACGGTACCGATGGGGATGTCGAGGATCTCGGCGATCTCCTTGTAGGCGAACCCCTCGACGTCGGCCAGCAGGACGGCGAGGCGGAACCCCTCGGGGAGGGCCTCGATCGCGTCCTTGACCTCGGCCTCGGTGAACAGCTCGAGGAGCTCGTCCTCGGCCGAACGGCCGGCCGTGGCCCCTTCGAGGCCACCGAGGCGGCGGTAGAGGTAGAGGTCCTCGACCTCGGCCAGGTCGGTCTCGTCGGGCCGGCGCTTCTTCGACCGGTAGATGTTGATGTACGTGTTCGTGAGGATGCGGTACAGCCAGGCCTTGAGGTTCGTGCCCTCCTGGAAGCCGCCGAAGCCGCGGTAGGCCTTCAGGAACGTCTCCTGGACGAGGTCCTCGGCATCGCTCTGGTTGCGCGTCATCCGGAGCGCGGCGCCGTACAGGTTGTCCATGTACGGCATCGCCTGCTCGGCGAACGTCGCCTGGTCGGCCATCGGGCCCGACCCTACCGGTACGCGTGCAGCTCCCCCGCTGCCGGGTCGTCGAAGTCCGAGACCACGACGCCACCGTCGAAGAGGGACCACAGGCGCCCCTGCACGACCAGCGAGCGCGACGGGTAGCGGCCGTCGGCAGTGATCGTCGCACGCTCGGTGATGCCGGCGTCGTCGACGTCCAGCACGACCATGCCCAGCTCGGTCTGCCCGATCTCGCGGCCGGAGTCGTCGAAGGCGGCGTAGCGCTCGACGGGCACCACCACGGCGGACTCCGGTGCCCACCACAGGAACGCCTTCGGGTCCCCGCCGGCCTGCGACCAGGCCTCGGGCTCGGTCCAGGTCTGGAGCTGCGCCGGCGCCGTCGGGTCGCTGACGTCGAAGAGCGACACGAGCAGGCCCCGGTCACGACCCTGCTCGTCGGCGTCGCGCCCGATGCCGACGAGGCGCCCCTCGCCGGTCGGGTGCAGGTAGGACGAGAACCCGGGGATCTTCAGCTCGCCCACGGCCCGTGGCGCCGCCGGGTCGCTGAGATCGATCACGTAGAGCGGGTCGGTCTGACGGAACGTCACGACGTAGCCCACCGGGCCCATGAAGCGCACGGACTGGATGGTCTCGGTGAGCCCGAGGCCGGTGACCGCGCCGACCTCGACGAGCTCGTCGCCCTCGAGCCGCAGCACCCGCACGCCGGACTGGCTGGGCTCGTCACCGTCGGGGCCCCACGGGGCGCCCTCGGTGGTGGCGACCCGCAGGTGGCGGTCGTGCTCGGACAGCGAGTACTGGTTGAGCACGTGGCCGGGGATCTCGCCGGCCCCGACGTGCGCGGCGGCGCCCTCGCCGCCCAGGTCGAACGCGTGCAGCGCGGTGGTGAAGTCCTGGTCGACGACCTGGCCCTGCTCCTCGACCGGCACGTAGCGGTTGGCGGCGAGGTACAGCGTGCTGGCCGACGCGTACACCGTGCCGGTCTCCGCGACGACGGTGGTGGTGTCCGCGGGGTCGAAGCCGTCGGTGAAGTCGACGCGGAGGATCGAGGTCTGGGCGATGCCGGCGTTGACCTCGGGCATCAGCACGTCCTCGCAGCCGACGACCGTGCCCTCCTCGGAGACGGCTTCCTCCTCGGCCACCACGGTCGAGCGGAAGGCGGGGAGCCAGTCGCCGATCTCGGTGTCGGCCAGCTCCGCCTCGAGCGACTCGGCGGCGCTGGCGGCGGCCCGCGTGGTGCCGGCCTCGCCCTCGAACACGACGTCGTCGTACATCGGCTGCACGTCCGGCCAGGTGGCGATCACCACGCGGGCGACGCCGTCGACCACCCGGGTGGTGACGTGGTTGCCCTCGAGCTCCGT
>DASUEE010000009.1:0-2526 GCA_036275235.1 Acidimicrobiales bacterium
AACGACCTGCGCCTCGTGCTCGGCACCCGCCTCGACGTGTCGGAGGACGACCACCCCGGCGACCTCGACCCCGACGACCCCCGGGCACCGGCCTGGGCGATCTACCACTACCTCGGGGCCCTGCAGGGCATGGTGGTCGACGCCCTCACGCAGGACCTGTGAGCGGGGGCGGCGGCGTGGCGCCCGACGCCGTCGAGCACGTCGAGGTCGCCGGCGGGGTCGCGCTCCACGTGCGGCGGTGGACCGGAGGTGGGCGCCGCCCGGTGCTGCTCGCGCACGGGCTGGCGTCGAACGCCCGCCTCTGGGACGGGGTCGCGGTCGAGCTCGCCGGCGCCGGCCACCCGGTGGCGGCCGTCGACCTGCGCGGGCACGGGCGGTCGGCGAAGCCAGACGACGGCTACGACGTGGCCACCGTCGCGGGCGACCTGCGGGCGCTCCTGGACGAGCTCGGCTGGGACCGACCCGTCGTCGCCGGGCAGAGCTGGGGCGGCAACGTGGCCCTCGAGCTCGCCGCCACGTGGCCAGGCGCGCTCGGCGCCCTCGCATGCGTGGACGGCGGCACCATCGAGCTGCACCGCCGCTTCGCGACCTGGGACGAGTGCGCCACCGTGCTCCGGCCGCCGCCCCTCGCGGGCACCCCGCGGGCCAGGATCGAGGCCGTGCTGCGCGCTGCCCACCCCGACTGGCCCGACTCCGGCATCGAGGGGCAGCTCGCCTGCTTCGAGGTGCGCGACGACGGGACGGTGGCGCCGTGGCTGACGCTCGACCGCCACCTCCTCGCGCTCCGGGGGCTCTGGGAGCACCGACCGGGCGAGCGGTACGCGTCGGTCACGGTCCCGACGCTGCTCCTCGGCGCCGACCCCGGACCCGACGCCGGCGGGTGGCACGAGGAGAAGACCGCCGGCGTCGAGGAGGCTGCGGCGGCCCTGCCCGACGCCACGGTGGAGTGGATGCGGGGCGATCACGATCTCCACGCGCAGCACCCGGGCGCGGTGGCGCAGCTGCTCGCCGAGCTGGCCGCTCGCGCGGAGGATGCCTGACGTGGCCCGGCTGCTCACGATCATGGGGTCGGGCGAGACCGCCCCGACGATGATCAAGGTCCACCGGCGCCTCATGGAGGCGGTCGGCGCGACGGCACCCGGGCACGCGGTGCTCCTCGACACCCCGTACGGGTTCCAGGAGAACGCCGACGACATCTCGGCCAAGGCGGTCGAGTACTTCCGCGCCTCGGTCGGGCACCCGATCTCCGTCGCGTCGTGGCGGCGGGGCGACGACGACCCCGTCACCCGTGAGCGCGCGCTCGCGGCCATCGCCGACGCCCGCTACGTCTTCGCCGGCCCCGGCAGCCCGACGTACGCCCTGCGCCAGTGGGACGGCACCCCGCTCCCCGGCCTGCTGCGCGACAAGGTCCGCTCGGGCGGGGCGGTGACGTTCGCCTCGGCCGCCGCCCTGACCCTCGGCGTGGCCACGGTGCCGGTGTACGAGATCTACAAGGTGGGCGCGCCGCCCACGTGGGCTGACGGGCTCGACCTGCTGGCCGAGCTCGACCTGCACGTCGCCGTCGTGCCGCACTACGACAACGCCGAGGGGGGCGGGCACGACACCCGCTTCTGCTACCTGGGCGAGCGCCGGCTCGGCGCGATGGAGGCCGAGCTGCCGCCCGGGACGTGGGTGCTGGGGGTCGACGAGCACACCGCGCTCGTGCTCGACCTCGACGCCGGGACCGCCGCCGTCGAGGGCAACGGGGGCGTGACCATCCGGCGCGACGGCGGCTCGGAGCGCATCGAGGCCGGCGCCACGCTCGCGCTCGACGAGCTGCGCCCGGGCAGCAGCCACGCCGTGCCGGCGCCCGTCGAGCCGGTGGCCGCCGACCGCGAGCCGGCGCTGAACGCCGGCGTCGGCCTCGCCGACACGGCAGCCCGCCTGCGCGAGGAGTTCGACGCCGCCATCGACGCCCGCGATCCGGACCGGGCGGTGTCGGCCGTGCTCGAGCTGGAGCAGGCGCTCGTCGACTGGTCGGCCGACACCCTGCAGAGCGACGAGCGCGACCGGGCCCGGGCCGAGCTGCGCCGGATGGTGGTGCGCCTCGGCGAGCTGGCGGCAGTCGGCGCGCGGGACCCCCGCGAGGTCGTCGCACCGTTCGTGGACGCCGTGCTCGCCGGGCGGGTCGCGGCGCGGGAGCTGCGCCAGTACGAGCTGGCCGACCGCCTCCGCGACGCCCTCGTCGACGCCGGCGTCGAGGTGCGCGACACGCCCGGCGGCACCGGCTGGCTGCTGCCCGGGCCGGCCTGAGCCGGGGTCCATCGGGTTGCAGGGCCGCGGCCGGCGGCTGTTAGGGTCACGCAGCCCACAACGGGGAGAAGAGCCCCCATCGTCCAGCGGCCTAGGACGCCTGCCTTTCACGCAGGTAACACGGGTTCGAATCCCGTTGGGGGTGCAAGCAGAGTCTGGTCCCGTGGTGCAGTTTGGAGTGCACGCCGGCCTGTCAAGCCGGAGGTCGCGGGTTCAAATCCCGTCGGGACCGCA
>DASUEE010000010.1:0-7178 GCA_036275235.1 Acidimicrobiales bacterium
TGAGCGGGTTGCGGCCCTCCTCGCGCTCGCCGAGGCGGATGTGCGCCATCTGGCTGAGCGATCCGATGGGGGCGACGCCGGTCTGGCGGGCCTGGAGCACGCCCGCGATGAAGGTGGAGGCGACGGCGCCGAGGCCGGGCAGCAGGACGCCGAGCTTGCCGGTGGCGGGCGCGATCTCACGTGCGGTCATGGGAGACGATCCTAAGGGACTCCGAACGAAGTGCAAGGTCCGTTCAGGAACACTGAACTATCCTGGCAGGTCGTGGGCCTCCAGGTCAGCACCCAGCAGCTCGAGTACCTGGTGGCGATCGCCCGGCACGACCGCTGGGCCGACGCCGCCGCTGCCGTCGGCGTCACGCCCTCCGCCCTCTCCCAGGGCGTCGCCGAGCTCGAGCGGCGCCTCGGCGTGGCGCTCTTCGAGCGGGACGGCCGCCGGCGCGTGCCCACCGCCGACCACGCCGAGGTCCTGCGCTACGCCGAGGCCACGCTGGCGGCCACGCACGACCTCGCCCGCTGGCTCGCGGCCCGACGCGAGGGCGGGAGCGGTGCCGTCCGGCTCGGCATGATCGACGCCGCGGCCACCCACCACTTCCGCGACGTGCTCCGCCGCCACCGCCGGCACCGGCCGGAGATCGACCTCCGCCTCGACGTGAGCCCGTCCCGTGGCCTGCTCGACCGCCTCGCCCGCGCCGAGCTCGACCTCGTCGTGTGCGTCGAGCCGGACGACGCCCGCCCGGGCATCGCCTGGGAGCCCCTGCTCGACGACCCGCTCAGCGTCGTCGCCCCTCCACCTCCTGGGGCTGGCAGCGGCTCCGATGCACGACCTCTCCGAACTGGCAGCGGCTCCGTTGCACAACCTCTCCGAACTGGCAGCGGCTCCGTTGCACGACCTCTCCGAACTGGCAGCGGCTCCGTTGCACGGTCGCCGGAGACGTGGGGTCCGTGGGTGACGTTCCCCGCCGGCTCGCACACGCGCGAGGTCGTGGCCGACGCCCTCCGCGCGGTCGGTGCCCGCTTCGACGTCGTGGCGGAGTCGCACCAGCCCGAGGTGCTGCGGGAGATGGTGCTGCTCGGGGTCGGCTGGTCGGTGCTGCCGCTGCGCGGCCTCGACGGCGCGGACGAGCTCGACGTGGTGCGCGCCGACCTCGTCGCCCGGCGCCTCGTGCTCGCCCGCCGGGCGGCCGCGCCGGCGGACGCCGCCGTCGCGGAGCTGGCCACGGCGCTGCGGGCCGGCGCTGGTTAGCGTCCGCCGGCGTGGACCCCGCCACCACCACCGCACTCGACCTCGCCGCCGCGATCCGCCGTCGCGAGGTGTCGCCCACCGAGGCCCTCGAGGCCACCCTCGCCGCCGTGGAGCAGCGGAACCCGGCGCTGAACGCCGTCATCGCGCTCGACGAGGACGACGCCCGCTCCCGGGCCCGTGCCGCCGAGGCGCGCCTGGCCGAGGGCGGCGACCTGCCGCCCTTCCTCGGGGTCCCGCTCCCCGTGAAGGACCTCTCGACGGTCGCCGGCTGGCCGTGCAGCCACGGCTCCGCCGGCGCCGCCGACGAGCCCGCAGCGGAGACCGACCTGGCGGTCGCTCGCCTCGAGGCGGCCGGCTTCGTGCTCTGCGGGCGCACGAACACGCCCGAGTTCGGCACGGTGACCGCCACCGAGAACGAGCGCTTCGGGATCACCCGCAACCCGTGGGACCTCGAGCACACCTCCGGTGGCTCCTCCGGCGGCGCGTCGGCGGCGGTGGCCGGCGGGATGTTCACGATCGCCCACGGCGGCGACGGCGGCGGCTCGCTGCGCATCCCGGCGAGCTGCACCGGACTCGTCGGTCTGAAGGTCTCCCGAGGCCGCGTGCCCGGCGCGGTCGTCGAGTGGGAGGGTGCCGCGGTCCAGGGCGTGCTCACGCGGACGGTCGCCGACACGGCCGCCGCCCTCGACGTCATCGCCGTGCACGACCCGCTCGCGTGGTGGAGCGCGCCACCGCCGGCTCGCCCCTACGCCGAGGAGGTCGGCGCCGACCCGGGACGCCTGCGCATCGCCGTCGTGCGGACCTCGCCGCTCGGGACCGACGTCGATCCGGCCTGTGTCACAGCCGTCGATCGCACGGTCGAGGCGCTCGCCCGCGCCGGGCACGACGTCGTCGATCACCCCTTCGACCCGCACCTCGAGGCGTTCGTGGCCGGCTTCGTGCACGTCGTCAACGCTGGCCTCGGTGTCTACGATGTCGACTGGGACCGGGTGCAGCCGAACAACCAGGAGAACCGGCGCTACGGGCAGGCCGTCGACAGCCTCAGCTACGTGCGGGCGGTGGGCGATCTCCAGCGCTGGACCCGCCGGGTGAACGCCCAGTGGGGCCGCGACTTCGACCTGCTCGTCACCCCCACCATGCCGATCCTCCCGCCGCCGGCCGGGCAGATCTGGCGCGAGATCACCGAGTCGCCGGCCGAGACCTCCCCGACCGTGCTCGCCTCCGTCACGTTCACGTCGATCTTCAACATGAACGGCCTGCCCGCCATCTCGGTGCCGGTCCACCACGACGACGGCTCGGGGCTGCCCGTGGGCGTGCAGCTCGTGGCCGGACCCTGGCGGGACGACGTCGTGCTGCGGGTCGCCGGCCAGCTCGAGCAGCTGCTCCCGTGGGCCGACCGTCGGCCTCCCGTGTTCGACCGATGAAGCAGCGGGCCGCCTTCGTCATCGGTGTCGCCGCCGCCGGCTGGGTCGTCGGCCGCAAGGTCCTCGGCCGCGCGCTGGACAGGAGCGACGGCGGGTTCTCCGTGCGCACCGGCCTCGCCCGCCGGCGCCAGCTCGCCACGCTCGGCGGGCGCACCGGCGGCGCGCTCGCCGTGCACAAGGCTCGGCGCACCTTCGCCGGCGCCGAGCGGCGCGAGCACCTCGACATGGAGTTCGAGATGCGCACCGCGGCGCAGATCGCCGAGACGCTCGGCCACATGAAGGGCGCCATGATGAAGCTCGGCCAGATGGCCAGCTACCTCGACTCCGGCATGCCCCCGCACGTGCGCGAGGCGCTGGCGCAGCTGCAGTCCGACGCCCCACCGATGAGCGGCGAGCTGGCCGCCGGCGTCGTCGAGTCCGAGCTCGGTCAGCACCCGGACCATCTCTTCGCCGAGTGGGACCCCGTTCCCATCGCCTCGGCGTCGATCGGACAGGTGCACCAGGCCGTCACCCGCGACGGGCGGGCGGTGGCGGTGAAGGTGCAGTACCCCGGCGTCGACGAGGCCATCGAGTCCGACCTCAGCAGCGCGCAGCTCCTCTTCGGCGGACTCGGGATGGTGTTCCCCGGCCTCGAATCCGGACCGATCGTCGAGGAGATCCGAGCGCGCATCATCGAGGAGCTCGACTACCGCCGCGAGGCGGAGAACCAGCAGCTCTTCGTCGAGCGGTTCGCCGGGCACCCCACCATCCACGTGCCGGCCGTCGTGCCGGAGCTGAGCAGCCGGCGGGTGCTCACCACCGAGTTGGCCGACGGTGTGCGGTTCGAGGAGGTGCTCGGGTGGTCCGAGGAGGAGCGGAACCTCGCCGCCGAGACCATCTTCCGGTTCGTGTTCCGCAGCCTCTACCGCTTCGGGATCTTCAACGGCGATCCGCACCCGGGGAACTACCTGTTCCGCCCCAGCGGCCAGGTGGTGTTCCTCGACTTCGGGCTGGTCAAGCGGTTCACGCCCGAGGAGGTCGACACGTTCTCCTCCCTCGTGCGCTCGATGGTGCTCCACCGCGACGTCGCGTCGTTCCGCCAGACCATCGAGGACATCGGCCTGCTCAAGCCGGGCGAGCCGTTCTCCGACGAGCTGGTCGAGGACTACTTCAGCCACTTCTACGAGATGGTCCTCGACGACCACGAGCGCACGGTGACCAAGGAGTACGCGTCGGAGTCGGTGCGTCGGATCTTCGACGCCACCGGCCCCTACGGCGAGATCATGAAGGTCGCCAACGTGCCGCCGGCGTTCGTGATCATCCAGCGCATCAACCTCGGCCTCACCGCGCTGCTCGGCGAGCTCGGCGCCACCGCCAACTGGCGCCGGATCGCCGAGGAGCTGTGGCCCTTCACCGACGGCCCGCCCTCCACCCCGATGGGCGAGCGCGAGCAGGCCTGGCTCGCCCGGCGCTCGTCGTCGCCCCGCCCCTCGTAGCGTGACGGCATGTGCCGATCGATCACGACGTTGCGGGGGCTCGAGCCGGCGGCGACGCCGGAGGAGGTCGAGGCCGCGGCCCGGCAGTTCGTCCGCAAGCTCAGCGGCATCCGCCACCCGACCGCGAACACCGAGGAGCCCTTCGAGCGGGCGATCCAGGAGATCGCCGCCGTCGCGGCGCGCATGCTCGACGAGCTGCCGCCCCGCAAGCAGCCGCCGACCACCGTCCCCCCGAACCGCCGGGGCCACCCCCTCTAGCGGGCAGTGGAGCCGCGGCCGGCGCCGGTGAAGCCGAACAGGTGGGCGGCGACGCGGCGGATCTGGATCTCCTCGGCGCCCTCGGTGATCCGGTAGCGGCGGTGGTGCCGGTAGATGTGCTCGAAGGCCATGTGCCGCGAGTAGCCCATGCCGCCGCAGGTCTGCATCGCCCGGTCGGCCGCCTCGCACACCAGCCGGTTGCCCCGGTAGTTGCACATGGCGACCTTCTCCGAGATCTCCATGCCGTGGTCGACGCGGTCCATCTCCCAGGCGGTCTGACGGATGAGTGCCCGCAGCATCGCCGCCTCGGTGTGCAGCTCGGCGAGGGGGAACTGGATCGCCTGGTTGGCGGCCAGCGACTTCCCGAACACCCGACGGTCCTTGGCGTACTCCGCAGCGGTGTCGATGCAGTACTGCGCGGCCCCGAGCGACGATGCCGCCTGCCGGATGCGGTTCTCGTGCACGAACAGCTGGGCCACCTGGAGGCCGTTGTCGATCGGCCCCAGCACGTCCTCGGTGCCCACCCGCACGTTCGTGAACGACACGCGGGCGTGGTCGGTCGGCATGTTGAAGGTCCAGTAGTACTCCTCGATCTTCACGCCGTCGGCGTCCAGGGGGACGATGAAGCAGGAGATGCCGGCGGCCTCGCCGTCCTGGCCGCTGGTGCGGGCGAACACGAAGTCGTGGCTGGCCTTGTGGACGCCGGTGTTCCACATCTTCTCGCCGGTGATGACCCACTCGTCGCCGTCGCGCTCGGCCCGGGTCTCCATCCAGGTGGCGTCGGAGCCGTGGTCGGGCTCGGTGAGGCCGAAGGCGATGCCCGCCCGACCCTCGAGCATCTCGGGGATCCACTCCTGCTGCTGTGCCTCGGAGCCGTACTTCTCCATCATGAGGACCGTGGGGAAGTTGCCGACGATCGACGACTCGTTCTGGAGGTCGTTGAACAGCCCGAGCCCCTTGGCGGCGAGGTGCTCGCGGATCACCGCCATGTCGAAGTTCGAGCCGCCCCGTCCGCCGAAGCGCTCGGGCAGGTGGTACCGGAGGAAGCCGGCCTCGTCGGCCGCCCGGCGCATCTCGCCCAGCAGCGCCTCCCACTCCTCGTTCGGGAGGCCATCCCGATCCCAATCCGTGCGGGAATCCTCGCGCCGGTGGTCGAAGAACCGCTCGTTGTCATCTCGCGCCTGGATCGGCGCGATCACGTCCTCGATGAACGCATCGAGCTCAGCCAGGAGCTGCACCAGGTGATCAGGGAGCCGGAAGTCCATGGAGGGAAGGTAACGGACGTTGCCAACCCGCGTCCGCCGTCCATCCGGCGCCTCGTCGCCGTGCTGGCGCTGGTCGGGCTGATGGCGGCCTGCTCGTCCGACGACGAGCCCGAGCGCGGCCTCGACGCCATCGGCACGCCGGAGTTCGCGCCGGCCGATGACGCCTCGACGTCGACGGCACCCGCGGCCGTGGAGGGCGGACCCGGCACCACCAGCCCCACGACGGTCGCGCCCGGTCAGGGGTCCGCCGAGACCTCCACCACCGCAGCCGGTGGTGGCGGTGACTCGGCGCCCGAGCGGCTCGAGGTGTCCTTCGACGACCCGGTGGGCGACGGCGTGGGCGGGCTCGACAGCTCGCCGCCGGCGTGGGCCGATCTCGCCGGCGCCACCCTGCAGCGACAGGGCAACGCCTACCGCCTCACCGTCCGCCTCGGCGGCGACGTCCCCGAGACCCAGCCCGGCGCCGCCACGATGAACGTCGCCTCGTTCTTCGACGTCGACGGCGACGGCGGCATCGACCACGAGCTGTGGGTCAACCTCGGCGAGGGCGGGTGGGGGCCGGTCTTCTACGAGGGCGACCGCGCCTACCCGGGCGAGGCCTCCAACGTCACCGTCGTGGTCGAGGGCCGGGAGCTGCGCCTGCTGTTCCCGGACGTCATGCTCGACGCACCGGCATCGCTGCGCTTCTCGCTGGCCTCGGAGTACGGCGAGCTCTCGGCGATCAGCTCGGACTTCGCCCACCGCGACGACGCCCCCGACGGCGACCAGGCGGTGGCGTTCCCCTAGGGAGGAAATCCCGTCGATTCGGACCACCGGTGGTGGCGAATCGACGGGATCTTCGGGGCTGGGAATGTCGTCGACCAGGGACAGGGGGTGTCACGGGTCGACGCGATCCCCGCGGCCGGACGCGGAACGGGGGCCCGCCGAAGCGGACCCCCGTCGCCGTGTCAAGAAGTGCGGCTCAGGCCTCGGGCTGGCTGCCGCCGCGGTTGTTGTTCCCGGCGCCCGGATCGTCGTAGTCCGGGTTGCCGCCGACGAGACCATCATCGGTGACGTTGTCCTCGTCGTCACGGACGACGCCGCAGAACGCCTCGACGGTCATTTCGGCGAGCTCGGCCGCAGCCTCGAGGTTCTGGAACGGGGGGGCACCCCGCTTGTTGGCTCGGCCGGTGTCCGAGCCATTGAAGTACGCCGTGCAGAGGCCCTTCTTCGCCGGACCGTCCGCGTCGGGTCCGGGAGCGGCCTGCGCGCTCGCAGCGCCGAACAGGCCGAGCATCATCAGTGCGGCGCCGAGCGTCGCCAGGATCTTCTTCATGGTGGGGTCCCCTCCGTTTGGTTGGTAGTCCGTATGACCCAGCCGCCTGTTCTCCGTCGATCGCCCCTGTTCCTCCTGGTAACAGGGCGATCGAGACAACTGTCATCGTTCTGCAACATTCCTACGGCGACCCCGCCGGCGGGCGGGCAGACTGGGGGCCGATGCGCCGGCTCTCCGCCCCCCTCCTCGCTGCCTCCC
>DASUEE010000011.1:0-3044 GCA_036275235.1 Acidimicrobiales bacterium
GACGGCGACTACATCCGCACCGCGGCGGCCACGAACCGGGTCCCGTTGCTCACCACCGCCTCGGCGGCGGTGGCCGCCGCCGAGGGCATCCGCGACCGTGCGGCGCACGCCCGCGACGTGCGGAGCCTGCAGGACTACCACCAGCGATGAACCATCTCGTTCTGGTCGGGGGAACGGTCACGTGACGTCCCGATCTGCTGACCAGAACGGGGTGGGGGTGGACCTGACGGCCCGGGTCGGGTCGGTGGTGCTGCCGAACCCGGTGATGACCGCGTCGGGCACCGCCGGCCACGGCACCGAGCTGGGCGCGTACGTCGAGCTGTCCACGCTCGGCGCAGTGGTGGTGAAGTCGCTCGCCGCCTACCCGTGGGCGGGCAACCCGGCGCTGCGCACCCACGGCACGCAGGGCGGGATGGTCAACAGCGTGGGCCTGCAGGGGCCCGGCGTCGAGGCCTGGCGGCGCGAGCAGCTGCCGGGGCTGGTCGACGCCGGCGCCCGGGTCGTCGCCTCCATCTGGGGCCGCTCGATCGACGACTACCGCCGCGCCGCCGAGCAGCTCGCCGGCTGCCCGCCCGAGGTGGTCGCGGTCGAGATCAACCTGTCGTGCCCGAACACCGAGGCCGGAGGTGAGCTGCTGGCCCACGACCCCGAGGCCAGCGCCGCCACGGTGGCGGCGGTCGCCGCTGCCGGCCTGCCCCGGTGGGCCAAGCTCAGCCCGAACACGAGCAAGGTCGTCGAGGTCGCCGCGGCCGTGCGGGACGTCGGCGCCGAGGCCGTGACCCTCGTGAACACCGTGCTCGGCATGGCGATCGACCCGCTCACCGGCGAGTACCGCCTCGGGGCGGGGGAGCGCGGAGGCGGGCTCTCCGGCCCGGCCATCCACCCGGTGGCGGTCCGCATCGTCCACGACGTCCACCGGGCCCTGCCCGACCTGCCCATCGTCGGCGTCGGCGGCATCTCGACAGGGGCCGACGCCGTCGAGCTGCTGCGCGCCGGCGCCCGCGCGGTGCAGGTCGGCACGGCGACGTTCGCCGACCCGCGGGCCTGCGCCAGGGTGCTGGCGGAGCTCGAGGAGCTCGCTGCGGAGATCGGGGTGGTCGCGACGGCCGACCTCACGGGCGCCGTGCGCCCGCCCACCCCCCGCTGAACCGTTCTGGGGTACCGATCCCCGCGCATGCGCGGGAATCCGCATGCCAGAACGGGGTGGGGTGGCAGGCTGTCGCCGGGACGGGAGGACGCACGCGTGACGGAGCTGCAGATCGAAGCGCCGGAGGAGGTCCGGGCCAGGCTGTGCCTGGCCCTCGACACCGACGACCTGGTGGAGGCCCAGCGACGGGCGCGGGAGCTGGGCCCGTGGTTCGGCACCCTGAAGGTGGGCCTCGAGCTGTTCGCCTCCGCCGGCCCCCAGGCGGTGACCACGCTCCAGGGACTGGGCCTCGACGTGTTCGTCGACCTGAAGCTCCACGACATCCCCACCACCGTGCACAAGGCGGCGAAGGTCCTCGGGTCGCTCGGCGTCTCGTACGTCACCTTCCACGCCCACGGGGGTGTCGACATGCTGCGGGCCGGCGTCGAGGGCCTGCACCTGGGCGCCTCGGGGGCAGGCGTGCCCACGCCCCGGGCGCTGGCGGTCACCGTCTTGACCTCCGACGACAGCGCTCCGCCGCACATCCTCCCGAAGCGGGTGGAGTCGGCGGTCGACGGCGGCTGCGACGGGCTCGTGTGCGCCGTCGCCGACGTGCCCGAGGCCCGCTCGATCGTGCCCGAGCTCTTCGTCGCCACCACCGGCATCCGCACGTCGGGCGACGAGGTCCACGACCAGCGCCGCACCGCGACGCCCGGTGCCGCGTTCGCCGCCGGCGCCGACCTCCTCGTGCTCGGGCGCACGGTGACCCACGCCGCCGACCCGGTGGCCGCGGCGGCCGCCCTCGTCGACAACGCCCTCGGCTGAGATGGCGGGCCCCTCCGGGGCCCTCGGGTACTGTCGATCGCCATGCCGCAGCCCCCCGCCCTGACTCCGGAGCAGCGCCAGGCCGCGCTGGCCAAGGCCGCCGAGGCCCGCCGCGCCCGGGCCGAGCTCAAGGAGCGGCTGAAGATGGGCTCCCTCAGCCTGTCCGAGCTGCTCGCCCAAGCCGACGGCGACGAGAACATCGCCAAGATGAAGGTCCTCGCCGTGCTCGAGTCGCTGCCCGGCGTCGGCAAGGTGAAGGCCCGTCGCACGATGGAGGCCTTCGAGATCTCCGACAGCCGCCGCGTCCGCGGGCTCGGCGACCAGCAGAAGCGCAAGCTGCTCGAGGAGTTCGGCTCCTAGGCCGGACCCTCGAGACGCAGACGAACCGCTGACGTGAACATCGTCGTGTCCGGCCCCGGAGGGGTCGGCAAGGGCACCATCGTGCACGAGCTGCTCGTGCGGCGCCCCGAGATCTGGCTGAGCCGCTCCTGGACCACCCGCGCCCGCCGCCCCGGCGAGCGGGAGGACGCCTACGTGTTCGCCACCCGGGACGCCTTCGACGCCCACATCGAGGCCGGCGGGTTCCTCGAGTGGGTCGACTTCCTCGACTACCGCCAGGGCACCCCGGTGCCCGACGTCCCGCCCGGCACCGACGTGCTGTTCGAGATCGACGTGGCCGGGGCCGCAGCGGTGCTCGCCCTCGACCCCGACGCGCTGCTGGTCTTCGTCGACACCCCGGACCGCGACGAGCAGCGCCGCCGCCTCGAGGGTCGCGGCGACGACCCCGACCGCGTCGAGGCCCGGCTCCGCAAGGGCGACGAGGAGCGGGAGGCCGCCCGCCACCTGCCCGTCCGGCACCTCGTGAACGACGAGCTCCACGACGCCGTGTCCGAGCTCGAGGCGCTGATCGACGCCCACCGCGCCGCCCTGCGCCCCCGCTGAGGTCGCTGCGGGCGGGCCGTTTCCGGCGATCCGGCGGGCCGCTGCTACCGTGGCTCGTTCGGCAACCCCTCGGAGGAACCATGTCCGGCCGTCACGACACGATGATGAACCCGCGCATCGAGGACCTCCTCGAGCGCACGGACTCCAAGTT
>DASUEE010000012.1:0-7575 GCA_036275235.1 Acidimicrobiales bacterium
CGAGGCCGTCATCAGCCTGCCGGTGGCCCACATCATGGGCTTCGTCACGCTGCTCGGTCTGGCGTCCGCCGGCATCGCCACGTGGTTCTCGCCGCGCTTCCACGCCGACGAGGTGCTCGACGCCATCGAGTCGCGCCGGGCGTCGGTGTTCATCGGCGTGCCGGCCATGTACCGGCTCCTGCTCGAGTCCGGCGCCGAGCGGCGCGACCTGGGCAGCGTGCGGGTCTGGGGTTCGGGTGCCGACGTCATGCCGCCGGACCTCGCGCAGCGGTTCAAGCGCCTCGGCGGCACCCTGCGGCTCCCGTTCGTGGGCGACGTCGGTGAGGCCACCTTCGCCGAGGGCTACGGCCTGGTGGAGACCGCCGGCGGCGTGGCCGCCAAGCTGAGCCCGCCGTTCCTTCGCACCGGCACCGGCGACTCCGTGGGCGTCCCCGTGCGGGGCCACCGCTTCCGCGTGGTGGACGAGGACGGCCAGGACGTCGTCAACGGCAGCACCGGCGAGCTGCTCGTGAAGGGACCGGGCCTCCTGCGCGGCTACTGGGGCGACCCCGCCGCCACCCGCGCCGTGCTCGACGACGACGGCTGGCTCCACACCGGCGACCTCGCCCGGCGCGGCCCGCTGGGGACGGTCACCTTCGCCGGGCGGTCCAAGGACGTGATCATGCGCGGCGGGTTCTCCGTCTACGCCGTGGAGGTCGAGGCCGCGCTCCAGGAGCACCCCGACGTCCTCGAGGCGGCGGTGGTGCCCCTGCCGGACGAGCGCCTCGGCGAGGTCCCCGGCGCAGCCGTTCGGCTCGCGCCCGGCGCGGTGCTCGACCCGCAGGCCCTCGACTCCCACGCTCGCGAGCACCTCGCCCACTACAAGGTCCCGGTGCGCTACGTGGCCGTCGACGAGCTGCCCCGTACGGGAACCCGCAAGGTGCAGCGCCACGAGGTCGTCGCGCTGCTGACCTGACGTCGGTCACATCTGCCGCGATCGGTACTCCCGAGCGGCGAGGCTGGGTACATGGCGCCGGTGCGAGACCAGACCCGCGAGACCTGGCCCGGGCGGCCGTTCCCCCTCGGCGCGAGCTACGACGGATTGGGGACGAACTTCAGCATCTTCTCCCAGGTCGCGGAGTCCGTGACCCTGTGCCTGCTCGACGAGGACGGCACCGAGGAGCAGATCCCGCTCACCGAGGTCGACGCCCACTGTTGGCACGAGTACGTCCCCGGGGTCGGTCCGGGCCAGCGCTACGGCTACCGGGTCGACGGCCCGTGGGACCCCGGGTCGGGCCTGCGCTGCAACGCCAGCAAGCTGCTGCTCGACCCCTACGCCAAGGCGGTCACGGGTGAGGTGCAGTGGGGCCAGGAGGTCTTCGGCTACGAGTTCGACGATCCCGACGCCCGCAACGACCTGGACAGCGCGGGCCACGTCCCGCTCGGTGTCGTCCACAACCCGTACTTCGACTGGGGCGACGACCGCCTCCTCGACATCCCGCTCCACGAGTCGGTCATCTACGAGGTCCACGTCAAGGGCCTCACGATGCGCCACCCCGAGGTGCCCGAGGCCGAGCGGGGCACGTACCGGGGCCTCGCCCACCCGGCGGTGATCGACCACCTCGTGGAGCTCGGCGTCACCGCGGTCGAGCTGCTCCCCGTGCACCAGTTCGTCCACGACGGTCACCTCGTCGACAAGGGGCTGCGCAACTACTGGGGCTACAACACCCTCGGCTTCTTCGCGCCGCACGCCGACTACTCCTCGTCGGGCCAGCTCGGCGAGCAGGTGCAGGAGTTCAAGGGCATGGTCCGCGCCATGCACCAAGCCGGCATCGAGGTGATCCTCGACGTCGTCTACAACCACACGGCCGAGGGCAACCACCTCGGGCCGACGCTGTCCTTCCGGGGCCTCGACAACCAGGCGTACTACCGGCTCGTGCCCGAGGACCCCCGCCACTACTTCGACACCACGGGCACGGGCAACAGCCTGAACATGGCCCACCCGCACTCGCTGCAGCTGATCATGGACTCGCTGCGCTACTGGGTGACCGAGTGCCACGTCGACGGCTTCCGCTTCGACCTCGCCTCCACGCTCGCCCGGCAGTTCTACGAGGTCGACCGCCTTTCGGCCTTCTTCGACCTCGTGCAGCAGGACCCGATCGTCTCCCAGGTGAAGCTCATCGCCGAGCCGTGGGACGTCGGCGAGGGCGGCTACCAGGTCGGCAACTTCCCGCCGGTGTGGTCCGAGTGGAACGGCAAGTTCCGTGACACCATCCGCGACCACTGGCGGGGCGAGCCGCACACCGTGCCCGAGCTGGCGTCGCGCCTCACGGGCTCGGCCGACCTCTACTCGAACGAGACCCGCTCGCCGGTGGCGAGCATCAACTTCGTCACCGCCCACGACGGCTTCACGCTCCGCGACCTCGTGTCGTACAACGAGAAGCGCAACGACGCGAACGGCGAGGACGGCGCCGACGGCGAGTCGCACAACCGCTCGTGGAACTGCGGGGTCGAGGGCGAGACCGACGATCCCGACGTCCTCGCGCTGCGGCGTCGACAGCAGCGGAACCTGCTGGCCACGCTGCTCCTCTCCCAGGGCGTGCCGATGCTGCTCGGCGGCGACGAGCTCGGCCGCACCCAGGGCGGCAACAACAACGCGTACTGCCAGGACAACGAGATCAGCTGGTTCGACTGGGGCGACGTCGACCAGGACCTCCTCGCCTTCACCCAGCGCTGCATCGCCATCCGCAAGGAGCACCCCGTCCTGCGCCGGCGCCGCTGGTTCTTCGGCCAGCCGATCCGGGGCAACCTCGACATCGAGTGGTACCGCCCCGACGGCGGCGCGATGGAGGACGAGGACTGGGACAGCTCGCCGCGGAGCATCGGGCTCTACCTCGACGGCCGGGGCATCCGCAGCCGCGACGCCCGGGGCCGGCCGATCGTCGACGATTCCTTCCTGCTGCTCATCAGCGCCGACCCCGAGCCTCTCGAGTGGAAGCTCCCGGACATGGACGGCGACTGGGTCGTGGAGCTCGACACGGCGTTCGACCGGGGTGTCGAGGACGAGCGCGTCGTCGACGACGTCGTGCCCCTCGTCGGGCGCTCGACCGTCCTGCTGCGGTTCCGGCCCTCGGACGAGGTGGCCCAGCGGTGACGCCGACGGCGACCTACCGGCTCCAGCTGCACCAGCACCACACCCTCGACGACGCCAGAGCCCGCCTCGGGTACCTGCACGCGCTCGGCGTGTCGCACGTGTACCTGTCGCCGGTGCTCGAGGCCGTGCCCGGGTCGATGCACGGCTACGACGTGGTCGACCACGCCCGGGTGTCGCCCGACCTCGGCGGTGAGCAGGCCTGGGACCGGTTCTGCGACGAGGCCGCTGCGCTCGGGCTCGGCATCGTCGTCGACATCGTGCCGAACCACGTCTCGATCGAGGGTGGCCACAACCATCGCTGGCTCGACGTGCTGGAGCACGGCGCTTCCTCGTCGTCGGCGGAGTGGTTCGACATCGACTGGGGTGGGCGCGAGGAGCACCAGCGCGGCACCGTGGTGCTGCCGGTGCTCGGCGACCTGTACGGCGAGCTGCTCCACGCCGGCGAGCTGCAGCTGCGGCGCGACGGCGTCCGCTTCGTCGTCGACGTGCCCGGCCACCGCTTCCCGCTCGCGCCCCGCAGCCTCCCCCTGCTCCTCGACCCGGCGGTCGAGCGCCTGCGGGCCGTCGACGAGGACGCGGCCGACCGTCTCCTGTTCGTCGTCGACTCGTACCGCACCCTCGAGCCCGGCACCACCGACCGCACCCGCCGGCGGCGGGCCGCCCACCTCACGGCCATGGTCGACCTGCTCGGGCAGCTGCTCCAGCGGGACGCGGTGGCTGCCGCCGTCGACGCCGAGCTCGACCGCACGAACGCCGACCCCGACGCCCTTCACCGCGTCCTCGACGAGCAGCACTACCGCCTGGCCTACTGGCGCACCGGCGCCCGCGAGCTCGACTACCGCCGCTTCTTCGACATCACCACGCTGGTGGCGATCCGCGTCGAGCGCGAGCGCGTGTTCGACGCCGTCCACGAGCTCCCGCTGCGGTGGCTGGCCGAAGGCCGCATCGACGGCCTGCGCATCGACCACCCCGACGGGCTCGCCGACCCCACGGGCTACGCGCAGCGTCTGCGGGCCGCGGCGCCCGGCGCCTGGATCGTCGTCGAGAAGATCCTCGAGGGCGACGAGGAGCTGGCCGAGGACTGGCCGGTCGACGGCACCACCGGGTACGAGGCGATGCGACTGCTGACCGGCGTCCTCGTCGACCCCTCCGGGATGGAGGGGCTGGTCGCCGCCGAGCGGCACGCCCACGAGCTCTGCGGCACCCGACCCCCCGACCCGGAGGACGTGGTCGCAGCTGCGAAGCGCCACGCGGTCGAGGAGCTCCTGGCGGCCGAGCTGGAGCGGGTCGTCGACCTCGCCCTGCGCGTCGCCGACACGCGACCGCGGCACCGCGACCACCCCCGCGCCGACATCCGCCGGGCGATCGCCGCCCTCGCCGTCGGGTTCGACGTCTACCGCACCTACGTCGTCCCCGGTGTCGACGGCGGTGCGAGCACCGCGAGCGAGGTCGACGTGGCCCGCATCGACCACGCCGCCGAGCACGCCCGGACCCACACCGACGTCGACCCCCGGCTCATCGGGTTCCTCGCCGACCTTCTCTCGCTGCGGGCCGTGGACGCCGAGGCCGGCCCCACCGACGACGAGCGCGAGCTGATCGTGCGGTTCCAGCAGCTCACCGGGCCGGCGACGGCCAAGGGGCTCGAGGACACGGCGTGGTACCGGCTCGCCCGCTTCATCGCCGCCGCCGAGGTGGGCGGCGACCCGCTCCACCCATCGGTCACCGTCGCCGAGCTGCACGCCGCCTGCCAGCGCCGCCAGGAGCGCTGGCCGGGCTCCATGACCACGCTGTCGACGCACGACACGAAGCGCAGCGCCGACGTCCGCGCCCGGCTCGCCGTGCTGAGCGAACCCACCCTCGCGCCCTCGTGGCCGGAGCTGGTCGACCGCTGGGTGCCCGCGCTGCTCGACCGCTGGCCGGCTGGGGTGGCGCCGGACGCGCCGACGCTGCTCGTGTGCCTCCAGACCATGCTCGGCGCCTGGCCGATCAGCGCGGAGCGGCTCGAGGCCTACCTCGTGAAGGCGGCACGGGAGGCGAAGACCCGCACCTCGTGGACCCAGGTCGACGAGGCCTTCGAGGCCGGGCTCGCGGCGCTGGCCGGCATCGTCGACGACCCCGCCCACGCCGACGCACTCGCCGAGGACGGCCGGATCCTCGAGGCGCACGGACGCTGGGAGTCCCTCGTGCAGACGGCGATCGGCCTGCTGCAGCCGGGCGTGCCCGACGTGTACCAGGGCACCGAGACCCTCGACCTGTCGCTGGTCGACCCGGACAACCGGCGGCCCGTCGACCACGACGTGCTGGCCGGCGAGCTCGACGACGTGCTCGACCGCCCGCCGACGTCGGTGCGGCCCACCGTGAAGCTGGCGCTGACCACCGCCGCCCTGCAGCTCCGCCGGCGCCGGCCCGAGGCGTTCGGGGCCGGCGAGTCCGGCGCCCACCACCCGCTGCACGCAGAGGGTCCCGACGCCGACCGGATCATCGCGTTCCGACGTGGCGACGGCGTCGCCGTCGTGACCGCCCGGTTCCCCACCCGTGGGCCCGTCGCCCCCGGGACGACCATCGAGCTGCCGGCAGCGTCGTGGGTGCCCGTGTTCGGCGGCCGCCCGTGCGTCGGCGGCCGCGTCGACGTGGCCGAGCTGCTCGGCGACCTCCCGGTCGCCGTCCTCGAGGTCACCCCATGACCGGTTCCCTGGTCGATCCGCGACCGCATCTGGTCGACCTGCCACCAGCGAAGCGGAGGTGGTCGTGAGGTTCCGGGTCTGGGCGCCCGACGCCGGCTCGGTCGACCTGCACGTCGACGACCGTGACGTCCCGGCGCAGCCCGACGGCGCCGGCTGGTGGTCGGCGGAGGCCGGTGCCTCCCACGGCACCCGCTACGGCTGGCGCCTCGACGGCGACGACCCCCGCCCGGACCCCCGGTCGCGCTGGCAGCCCGACGGGGTCCACGGGCTCTCGGCGGTGGATGCCGAACCGTTCGCGTGGACCGACCGGCACTGGCACGGCTTCCACCTCCCGGGCGCCGTCCTCTACGAGCTGCACGTCGGGACGTTCACCCCCGAGGGCACCTTCGACGGCGTGATCGAGCGGTTGCCGCACCTGGTGGCGCTGGGCGTCGACGCCATCGAGCTGCTCCCCGTGGCCGCCTTCCCCGGTGTGCACGGGTGGGGCTACGACGGCGTGTTCCCCCACGCCGTCCACGACCCCTACGGCGGGCCCGCGGGGCTGCGACGGCTCGTCGACGCCGCCCACGCCGCCGGCATCGGCGTGGTGATGGACGTGGTGCACAACCACCTCGGCCCCGACGGCAACCACCTGCCCGCCTACGGCCCGTACTTCTCGGAGCGCCACCACACGAACTGGGGTGCGGCCGTGAACCTCGACGGCCCGGGCAGCGACGAGGTCCGGCGGTACTTCACCGACCACCTCACCTCGTGGCAGGAGGCGTACCACCTCGACGGGTTCCGGCTCGACGCCGTCCACGCCCTGGTCGACGACTCCGCCACCCACTTCCTCGAGGAGCTGGCCGACGAGGTCGCCGCCACCGCCGCCCACCTCGGCCGGTCGTGCTGGCTCATCGCCGAGAGCGACCGCAACGACCCCCGCTACGTCCTGCCCGCGGCGGCCGGAGGCATGGGCCTCGACGCCTCCTGGGCCGACGAGTGGCACCACGCCCTCCATGCGGTCCTCACCGGCGAGACCGCCGGCTACTACGAGGACTTCGGCACCCTCGACCAGCTGGCCCGCGGGCTGGAGCAGGCCTGGGTGTACGCCGGCGACTGGAGCGAGCACCGCCGGCGCCGCCACGGCCGCTCACCGGCCGGGCTGCCCGGCCACGCCTTCGTCGTGTCGGCGCAGAACCACGACCAGATCGGCAACCGGGCCACCGGCGACCGCATCGGGGCCACGATCTCCGACGGACGCCTGCGCATCGCCGCCGCGCTCCTGCTGACGAGCCCCTTCACGCCGATGCTGTTCCAGGGGGAGGAGTGGGCGGCATCGACCCCGTTCCGCTACTTCACCGACCACCAGGACGCCGAGCTCGCCCAGGCCGTCACCGAGGGCCGCACGAACGAGTTCGCCCACTTCGGCTGGGACCCCTCCGACGTGCCCGACCCCCAGGACCCCGAGACGTTCCGCTCGTCGGTGCTGCGCTGGGCGGAGCCGGACGAGCCCGGCCACGCCGAGCTGCTGGCGTGGCACCGCGACCTGCTGGCGCTGCGGCGACGGCACCGGTCGCTGACCGACGGGCGTTGGGAGGACCAGGTCGTCGACCACGACGCCGACGTCGGCTGGGTTCGCATCCGGCGCGGCGACGTGGTCGTCGTGGTCCACCTCGGCGACGCCCCCGTGTCGGTGCCCGTGCCCGACGGCTTCGAGATCGAGCTCGGCCACGGGGCGCAGCGCAACGAGGACGTCGTGCTCCTCGACCCCGACGGCGT
>DASUEE010000013.1:0-4630 GCA_036275235.1 Acidimicrobiales bacterium
GGACCGCGGCCGCACCCGCATCGTCTGATCCCTCCCCTCCCTCGGCCGCAGGTCGAGGGCGCATCCGGCCGGACTGCCCGCCCCCGGCCGGGTGTGCCCTGGGCCTGCGGCCGAGCCGCGCCCGGCGTTTGTAGCCTGGCCGGGTGAGCGAGCCCGCCCCCCCGCTGCGCTGCGCGCCGTGGACGCTCGACCAGGGCGTCGATCCCATCGGGTCCGCGGTCCAGTTCGACCACCTCGTCACCGTCGAGCTCCCGCTCCCCTGGCCGGCCGACATCGGTGACCTGCCCTGGGTCGCCGACCTGGACCCGGTGCCCGGCACCCGCCTGCAGACCATCGTCCCGGAGGTGGCCCGCACCGACGGCACCGTCCTCGTCACCCGCTGGGACCGCGCCGGCGCCCGGTTCCACGGAACCGACTGGTTCGTCCCGGGCGTCGACGTCGTCGACGCGGTGGCAGCCGCGGCCGCGGGCGGCGAACCCGGCGCCGAAGGCACGCCCGCACCCCAGGAGGTGCTGGTCTGCGGCCACGGTGCTCGCGATCGCTGCTGCGGCGGGTCGGGCACCCGGCTCGCGGTCGAGGCCCGGGCCGCCCTGCCCGGGTGGCGCATCCGCCGCACCAGCCACCTCGGCGGGCACCGGTTCGCCCCCACCGCCGTCACCCTGCCCGAGGGTCGCGCCTGGGCGTTCCTCGATGCCGAGGTGCTCGCCGGGATCGTCGAGCGGACGCTGCACCCGCACGACGCCCGCGACCACTACCGGGGCCACGTCGCCCTCGACCCGTGGGCCCAGGTGGTCGAGGCCGCCGGGCTGACCACCGAGGGGTGGGCGGCGCTCGACGTCGACGACCTCCGCGGTGAGGTGGAGGTGGCCGACGACGGCGACCACGCGAGCGTGACCGTCCACTGGGACGGCCCCGACGGGCCCGACTCCCGCACGGGCGACGTCCGGGTCCGCCGGCGCTACCCGGTGCTCCAGTGCGGCCTCCCGCCCGAGGCGGCGAAGAAGTCCTCCCCCGAGTTCGAGCTGGGCTGACTACTCGGGGCGGGTCATCGCCATCGGGTCGACCCATTCGTCGAACTGCTCGGCGGTGAGGTGCCCCGAGGCGACGGCGGCCTCCCGCAGGGTGGTGCCCTCGGCGTGGGCCTTCTTGGCGATCTCCGCGCCCTTGTCGTACCCGATGTGCGGGTTGAGGGCGGTCACGACCATGAGGTTCTGCTCGAGGTTCTGCGCGATCCGCTCGCGGTCGGGCTCGAGGCCCTGGGCGCAGTGCTCGTCGAAGGAGCGGCAGGCGTCGCCGAGCAGGGCGATGCTCTCGAGCACGTTGTGGGCCATCACCGGCTTGAACACGTTCAGCTGGAAGTTGCCCTGCGTCCCCGCGAAGGCGACCGAGGCGTCGTTCCCGAACACCTGCACGGCGACCATGGTGAGCGCCTCGGACTGGGTCGGGTTCACCTTGCCCGGCATGATGCTCGAGCCCGGCTCGTTCGCCGGGATGCGCAGCTCGCCGATGCCGTTGCGCGGACCCGAGGCCAGCCACCGCACGTCGTTCGCCATCTTCATCAGCGCGCCGGCGAGCGTGCGCAGCGCAGCGCTCGTGGCGACGAGGGCGTCGTGGGCGGACAGGGCGGTGAACAGGTTCCCTGCCACCCGGAAGTCGTGCCCGGTGCGCTCGGCCAGCTCCTGCGCCGCGGCCGCGCCGAAGCGGGGGTGGGCGTTCAGCCCGGTGCCCACCGCGGTGCCGCCGATGGCCAGCTCGAGCAGGCCGTCCTCGCTGCGCCGCACCTGCTCGAGCGCCCAGTCGAGCTGGTGCACCCACGCGCCGATCTCCTGCCCGAGCGTCACCGGGGTGGCGTCCTGCAGGTGGGTGCGACCGACCTTCACCACGTCGGCGAACGCGATCGCCTTGTCGCGCAGGGTGTCGCGCAGCTGCTGCACGCCGGGGTAGAGCTGGCGGTGCAGGGCGAGCTCGACCGCGACGTGCATCGCCGTGGGGAACGTGTCGTTGCTCGACTGCCCCCGGTTCACGTGGTCGTTGGGGTGCACGGGCGACTTCGACCCGATCTCGCCACCGGCCAGCTCGATCGCGCGGTTGGAGATCACCTCGTTGGCGTTCATGTTCGACTGCGTGCCCGACCCGGTCTGCCAGACCACGAGGGGGAAGTGGTCATCGAGGTCGCCGGCGATCACCTCGTCGGCCGCCCGCTGCACGAGCTCGCTCACCTCGGCGTCGAGCTCGCCGAGCTGCGCGTTGGCGCGGGCCGCGGCCCACTTCACCAACCCGAAGGCCTCGATGATCGGACGGCCCCACACGAAGCGGTCTCGCCCGATCGGGAAGTTGCCGATGCTGCGCTGGGTCTGCGCACCCCAGTAGCGGTCGGCGGGGACCTCGATCGATCCCATCGAGTCGGTCTCGGCACGCACCTCGGACATGCATCGGACCGTACCGTCGTACCCTCCGGGTCACTCCACGACGTTGACTGTGGCACCCATGCCCGAGGCCGAGACCCCCGCCGAGCGCACCCGAGCGACCCGCGCCCGCCTCGGGACGTCGTTCCCCGACGTGCTCGCCGCCGCCCGCGCCGACGCTCCCTGGGCCTACGAGCGGCTCTGGGGCGCGTACGCCGCGGCCGTGGCCTCGTACCTGCGGGCCCAGGGCGCCGAGGACCCGGACTCCCTGGCCAACGACGTCTTCTGGCGGGCGTTCACCAACCTCGCGACGTTCGAGGGAGACGAGCCCAGCTTCCGGTCGTGGCTGTTCACGATCGCCCACCACCGGCTGATCGACGACCGGCGACGGCGGTCGCGCCGGCCGCAGCGGGCCGACGACGAGGTCGCCGACGCCCACCTGGGGGCCGAGCCCGCCGCCGACGACCACGCCCTCGCCCGCATCGGCGGCGCCGAGGTGGGACGACTTCTGGCCCGATTGTCGGACGACCAGCGTGAGGTGCTGCTGCTGCGGATCGTCGGCGACCTCACGATCGAGCAGATCGCCGATGCGCTCGGGAAGCGACCGGGCGCCATCAAGGCCCTCCAGCGCCGCGGCCTCGCCGCCCTCCGCCGGCTCCTCGAGGAAGATCGCGCGTGACCCGTACCTCTCGGCGCCCCCGCGGCGTTCACCCCACCGAGATGCGACACGACCGACGAGACGAGCTCGACCAGCTCCTGGCCGACGGCGACGAGCCGCTGGCCGGCGTGCTCGCCGCGCTGCGCGCCTCGGTCGACTCGGCGGAGGTCCCCGAGCCCTCGCCGGCGCTCGCCGCCCTCTTCTCCGCCGGCCGGCCCGGACCGCCACGGGCCACCGGCGTGCCCGCCGCCGCCTCCTCGCGCGCCTCCCGCCGGCGCCGTGTGATGGCGGCGGCGGGCGTCGCCCTCTCCGCGTTCGCCGGCACGGGTGTCGCCGGCGCCCTGCCGGACCGCGCGCAGGACGCCTTCGACCGCGTCGCCGACGTGGTGGGGGTCGAGCGGGCGCCGGCCACCGTCGAGGCGCCCGCCCTGCCCGAGCGGGCCCCCGTCGAGACCGCCCCCGCCGGTCAGGACGCCCCCGTGGGCCCGGAGCTGCCGTCGCTGCCGGACCCGGCTCCGCTGGATCGACCCCCGGCCGATCCCGTCGGACCGGACGGGACGCCTTCCGACGACCGGCGGCCGACCTCCACGCCCGCCCACGGCGGACCCACCGACGCGGGCGCGCCCGCCACGGGCCACCGCCCCGACGACGTCCCTGCACCGATGGTCGACCCCGGTCCGCCCCCGACGGTCGGCGACCAGGCCGACCCGGAGGAGCGATCCGCCGAGGCCGAGGCGTCCCACGCTCGCGTGAGCGTCGAGCCCGACCCGCCGGACGCACGTCCCTGAGAAGGCGAACGCTGCCCGTACCCCTGCGACGACGCACGGCGTTCACCCACCCAGACCCCCGAACCCCATCGAGGAGATCCCCATCATGATCAGCGAGACCCTCTCCAAGCTCGGCATCTCGAAGGTGGTGGCGGCGATCGCCGCCGGCACCATCGCCCTCGGCGGCGCCGCCGGCGCGGCCGTCGTGGCCGACTCCGACGACCGTCCCGAGACCCCGGAGGTCCCCGTCGAGGTCGACGCCCAGGTCGACGGCCCGGCCACGGCCCTCGAGGCCAGCGACGCGCGCAGCGCGCGGGACGACGAGCAGGACGTCGACGACGAGGAGCAGGACGCTGCGGAGCTCGACGGCGAGGGTGACGGCGAGCGCCCCGAGGACACCCACGGCTTCACCGTGAGCGAGGCCGCCACGAACGGCACGACCGGCCAGGACCTTGCCGACATCGCCAGCGACGGCCGCAGCGAGCTCGGCGCGGAGAACGGCGCCGAGGCCAGCGGGGGCCGCAGCACCGCCGGCGCCGACAACGGCCAGGCCCCCGAGGACGTCGACGTCCCGGAGGACGCCCCGGCCGACACCCCGACCCCGGACCAGGCCCAGCAGGGCAAGGACCGCGCCGCCCAGCAGGGCGACGACGCCGGTACCTCCTAGTCTCCGGGAATGGGCCGGCTCGACGAGGTGGGCGAGCAGGACGGCTGGCGCTGCTGGCTGTGCGACGAGCCGGTGGACCCGGACATGTCGGTGAACGACCCCCGCGGTCCGAGCGTCGACCTGCGGACCACGA
>DASUEE010000014.1:0-19225 GCA_036275235.1 Acidimicrobiales bacterium
CAGGTCTGCAGCGCGCAGCGCCTCCGCCGCGTCGAGCACCCGCTGGTTCTCGGTCACGACGTGGCGCGCCCGCCGCCGCAGCACGCCGTCGGCGATGCCGGCGACGTCGCCGAGCGACGCCGTGCGCAGCGGGCCGATCTCCGCCTCGGCGGCCTCGCACTCCGACCTACGGTCTGCGTAGGCCGAGCCGGCCAGCGTGCGCTCCTGGCCGGAGTGGACGACCCGCACCTCGACGGCGTCGGGGACGGGCACGAAGGTGCGTTCGAGCGTGGTGCAGTCGAGCACGAAGGCGTGTCCGTCCCGACCGGCGGCCGAGGCGAGCTGGTCGAGGATCCCGCAGGGCACGCCGCTGGCCCGCTGCTCGGCCGCCTGGCAGGTGCGGGCGAGGTCCTCGACCGAGCCGCCGAAGCCGAGGGCGAGGGCGACCGCCACCTCGAGCGCCGCCGACGACGACATGCCCGCCCCCACCGGGACGTCCGAGCGCACCCCGCCCGTGAGCCCGACGGACGGCCGGAGCTCGGCGACGACGCCGGCGACGTACCGACCCCACGCCGGCTCCACGCGCTCCGGGGCCTGCACGTCGAGCGCCACGTCGACGGTGCCGGGGACCTCGTGCGAGGAGAGCAGCACCCGATCGCCCTCGCGACGGCCGTCCACGTGCACGCCCATCGTGACCGCCATGGGCAGGCACCGCCCGCCGGTGTGGTCGGTGTGCTCGCCGATGAGGTTCACCCGCCCCGGGGCGAAGGCCCGCACGTCGGCCTGCAACGTCACGAGACGACGGTAACCGCCACCTGTCGGGGGCACACGGGGGAGTCGCGGCACACGGGCGGCGGAGCCCCCCCGTGCGCATCTTGACCGTGCAGTCAAGGAACGGCAAGAGTCCCCGCATGGGGGAGACGATCCACCGCGTCAACGGCATCGAGCTCTGCGCCGAGGTGCGCGGCCCCTCCGACGGCACCCCGCTGCTGCTCGTCATGGGCCTCGGCGCCCAGATGATCAGCTGGGAGGACGACTTCACCGACCGCCTGGTCGACCGGGGCTACCGGGTCGCCCGCTTCGACAACCGCGACGCCGGGCGCTCCACGTGGTTCGACGACGCCCGCGTCGACGTGATGGCCACGCTGAAGGCCCTCGCCGCCGGTGAGGACGTCGAGGTGCCCTACACGCTCTCCGACATGGCCGCCGACGCCGCCGCCCTCCTCGACGAGCTGGGCATGTCGCCGGCGCACGTCGTGGGCGCGTCGATGGGCGGGATGATCGTGCAGACGATGGCCATCGAGCAGCCCCAGGCCGTTCGGTCGGTCGTGTCGATCATGTCCACGACGGGCGACCGCGACGTCGGCCAGCCCACCCCCGACGCCACGAAGCTGCTGTTCGGCGCCCCGCCCTCCACGCTCGACGAGGCGCTCGAGCGGGCCCGGCAGTCCGAGGCCACCTGGGGCAGCCCGGCCCACCGGGACCCCGAGGCCGCCGAGGCCCGGGCCCGCCGCGAGTGGGAGCGCGCCCGCAACGCCGCCGGCGTCGGTCGGCAGCTCGTGGCCATCAACGCGTCAGGCAGCCGCACCGAGGCCCTCCGCCAGGTCACCGTGCCCTTCACCGTGATCCACGGCGACGCCGACACGCTCGTCACCCCCAGCGGCGGCGCCCGGACGGCCGAGGCCGTGACCCACGCCGTCCACGTCGAGATCGAGGGCATGGGCCACAACCTGCCCCGTCCCCTGTGGCCCCAGATCATGGACGCCATCGACGCCACCGTCTCCCGCACCAGGGACGACGACCCCACCCGCCACACCAACTGACCACCCACCACGACGCGAGGTACGCAGCACCGATGGGACCCCTCCAGGGCATCACCGTTCTCGAGATCGCCGGCATCGGGCCTGGCCCGTTCTGCGCCATGCTCCTCGCCGACATGGGCGCCGACGTCATCCGCGTCGATCGTGCCGGCCAGGTCATGGGCGGTGACCCCGAGTCGCCTCCGGCCGACGTGCTGAACCGCGGCCGGCGCTCCATCGGCGTCGACCTGAAGAGCCCCGAGGGCGTCGAGACGGTGCTCGCGCTGGTCGAGAAGGCCGACGTGATCATGGAGGGCTTCCGGCCGGGCGTGGCCGAGCGCCTCGGCATCGGCCCCGAGGAGTGCACGGCCCGGAACCCCAAGATCGTGTACGGCCGCATGACGGGCTGGGGCCAGGAGGGCCCGTACGCCCTGGCCGCCGGCCACGACATCAACTACATCGCCCTCGCCGGTGCCCTCGACCCCATCGGCCGTCGCGGCGAGGCCCCCGTGCCCCCGCTGAACCTGGTGGGCGACTTCGGCGGCGGCGGCATGTTCCTCGCCTTCGGCATCGTGTGCGCACTGCTCGAGGCCCAGCGCTCCGGCGAGGGCCAGGTCGTCGACGCCGCCATGGTCGACGGGGCCGCCGTGCTCACCACGATGTTCCACGCCTTCCGGGCGATGGGCATCTGGAACGACGAGCGGGGCACCAACCTGCTCGACACGGGCTCCCACTTCTACGACGTCTACGAGACGAGCGACGGGAAGCACATCTCGATCGGCTCCATCGAGCCGCAGTTCTACGCCGAGCTGCTCCGGCTCTCCGGCCTGGAGGGCGAGGAGCTTCCGCACCAGATGGACCGCAGCCAGTGGCCGGCCATGAAGGAGCGCGTCGCAGACGTCTTCCGCTCGAAGACGCGCGCCGAGTGGTGCGAGCTGATGGAGCACACCGACGTGTGCTTCGCCCCGGTCCTGAGCCTCGGCGAGGCCCCGCAGCACCCGCACAACGTCCAGCGGGGCACCTTCGTCGAGGACCACGGCGTGCTGCAGCCCGCCCCGGCACCGCGGTTCAGCCGCACCCAGGCGTCCATCCAGCGCCCGCCCGCCCACGCGGGCCAGCACACCGACGAGGTGCTCACCCAGTTCGGCTTCGACGCCGACCGCATCGCGAAGCTGCGAGACGCGGGCGCCGTCCGCTAGCCGCCGTGGCGACCCTCGTCTGCTTCCACGCGCACCCGGACGACGAGTCGATCGCCACCGGCGGCACGATCGCGCGGGCGGCCGACGAGGGTCACCGGGTCGTGCTGGTCTTCGCCACGAGGGGTGAGTGCGGCGAGGTGCCCGATGGGTTCCTCGACGACGGCGAGGAGCTCGGCCACCGACGGGAGCGGGAGACCGTCGCGTCGGCCGCCGCGCTCGGCGCCCATCGCGTCGAGTTCCTCGGCTACCGGGACTCCGGGATGATGGGCGAGCCGACGAACGAGGACCCGGCCTGCTTCTGGGCGGCCGACGTGGAGGAGGCCGCCGAGCGCCTCGCCCGGATCCTGGGGGAGGAGCAGGCCGATGCCCTCACGGTCTACGACGACCACGGCGGCTACGGGCACCCCGATCACATCCAGGTCCACCGGGTCGGCCACCGGGCCGCCGAGCTCGCAGGGACGCCCCGCGTCTACGAGTCGACGATGAACCGCGACCACCTCCACCGGCTCATGGCCGAGGCCCAGGGATCGGGGGTCGAGATCGACGACGACGTCCGCGACGACTCCTTCGGGTCGCCGGCGTCGATCATCACCACCACGGTCGACGTCCGCCACTGGGTCGAGCGCAAGCGCGAGTCCATGCGCCTGCACGCCTCGCAGATCGCGGAGGAGAGCTTCTTCCTCGCCATGGCGCCGGACGCCTTCACCGAGGTGTTCGGCTGGGAGTGGTACATCCGCACCGCCGGCGGCCCGGTGGGAGACGACGACTGGCTCCTGCCAGGATGACGCCGTGACCGTCATCAAGATCAACGCCATCACCGTCTCCGAGGACTCGGGGGACGAGCTGGCCCGGCGCTTCGGCGCCCGCGCCGGTGCCGTCGACGGCCAGCCCGGCTTCCAGGGCTTCGAGCTGCTCAAGCCCACCGACGACCGCACCACCTGGCTGGTCGTCACCCGATGGGAGGACGAGGAGTCCTTCCAGGCCTGGGTGTCGTCGCCCGGCTTCGCCCACGGCCACCGGGGCGCCGACCGCCCCACGGAGTCAGGCGCGCCCGTGTCGGTCTCCTCCGAGCTGTGGAGCTACGAGGTGGCCGGCGGCTCCGCCGGCGGGGGCGCGCACCCCGGGTGATCCGGGCGCTGCACGAGGCCGGCGCCTGGTTCGTCGTCCTCGCCAACGCCGCCGTCGGGCTGTGGGCCCTGGCGGCACACCGCTGGGAGCAGGCCCGCACCCGCGGGCTGTGGATCGCGACGGCGGTGGCCCAGGGCGCCATCGGCGTGCAGGTGCTGCTCGGGGTGGTGCTGCAGTCCCGGGGGAGCACTCACCTCGACGACTTCCACGCCTTCTACGGGTTCGTCGCCTTCGCCACCGTCGGGATCATCTACAGCTACCGCAACCAGCTGCGGGCCCACCGCTACCTGCTCTACGGAGGTGGGGGGCTGTTCCTCATGGGGCTCGCCCTGCGATCGATGCAGTTCTCCTCCTGACCGCGAGCCTCCCGGGCCGGCGGGGAGGGGGTCGGTAGGTTGGGCGCGGTGGTCGTGGTCGCCGCCGTGCTGCTCCTCGTCGCCGTCGTCGTCGGCGTGCTCCTGGTCCGCACCCGCGCCCGGGTCGACGAGCTGACCGGCGCCCTTGCCGACGCGGTCCGGGCGCGCGACGAGGCCCAGGCCGCGGCGCGGGAGTCCGATGCCGCGCGGACCGCCGCCGAGCGAGCGCGCGACGACGCCCTGGAGCGCGAGAAGCGGGCGAAGCGCGAGGCCGCCGACGTCGCCCGCCGGCTGCGCGAGGAGCACGCGGCCCGGTCGGCGGCGGAGGAGTCCTCCGCCTGCCTGGAGGCCGAGCTCGCCGAGGCGCGCGCCGCCGCTGCCCGCCCCGAGGAGGACGCCGAGGCCCTCTGGCGCCTGGCGCTCGCCGGCGTGCGCCGCACGTGGGAGGTCAGCGTCGCGCCCTCGCCGGGTCTGCCGTCACCGCTCGAGGACGCGGTCGACCAGCTCCGGGCCGCCATCGAGGTCGAGGTCGACGCGGCGCGCGAGGAGGCGGGGGCGGCGATCGACCTGGAGTGGACCGGCGATGCCGTGCACGCGCCGGCCGTCTCGGTGCGGGCGCTGTCGATCGCGCAGGAGCTCGTGGCCCGCGTGGCCAAGACGAGCGAGACGGCGGTGCTGCGGGTCACCAGCAGCGACGAGGCCCTGGTGCTCGAGATCGAGGGCACCGACGCCGAGGGACGGTCCGTGGTGCCGCTCGACGTCGCCGCCGAGCACCGGGAGGCGCCCGGTCGCTACGTGCTCGCCGGCGCCCCGGCGCCCGCTACAGCCGGACGACGGGGCAGGTGAGGGTGCGGGTGATCCCGGGGATCAGCTGCACCTTCGACACCACCATCTGCCCGAGCTGGTCGACGTCCTCGGCCTCGGCTCGGGCGATCACGTCGTAGGGGCCGGTGACGTCCTCGGCGGTGACGACCCCGCTGATGGCGTCGACGGCGGCGGCCACGTCGGCCGCCTTGCCGACCTCGGTCTGGATGAGGATGTACGCGCTCACGGCCATGTCCGGAGCGTAGGCGCGCGACGGGCCCGCCGACGGCGGGCCCGGGCGGTGGGCTCGGCGGTGCGCGTCAGGCCGACAGGGCAGCCTGCTCGGCGCCGTGGCCGGCACCCGTGCCGACCTCGACCTTGCGGGGCGTGGCGGTCTCGGCCACCGGGATGCGCAGGGTCAGGACGCCGTCGGTCACGTCGGCCTCGAGGCGCTGCGGGTCGAGCATGTCGCCGAGCATGAGCTGGCGGACGAGGTCGCCGTGGCGCCGCTCGCCGACGATGCGCTCGTCGTCCTCGGCGACGTCGGGGCGCCGGGTGGCCTTCACGGTCACCACGTTGCGCTCGACGGTCACGTCGAGGTCCTCGGGTCGCACCCCGGGGACGTCGAGGTGGGCCACGACGTGGTTGCCACGGCGGTAGGCGTCCATCGGCATCGGGGTGGTGCGGGTGACCGAACGGTCGAGCTCGTCGGCCAGCCGGTCGAACTCACGGAAGGGGTCGAAGCGGAGCAGCACGGTCGATCCTCCTTGGCTCGCAGCGGTCTCGTGCTGTTGGTGACTGTACCACGAAAGCTGAGTGTGGACAACGCAAGTCTTCTCATTCCGAGTCATCAGGTCATCCGGGGTCGACGATGGGTCTCGTCCCCGGAGCGCGCGGGAAAAGCACCCTTCGTAGGGAAGGAGGTCGCCGACGTGACGGCGAACGGATGAGCATGGACGCACACCAGCGCTTGGCGAACCGGGTGGCCGAGGAGCAGGACGACATCCTCGGCACCATCCAGCTCATCGACGGCGATCCCCGCCTCGAGGACCGCCTGTACGAACAGCTGGTCGACCTGCTCGTGGAGGGCATGTTCCTCGACCTGCGGGAGGAGTACCTCGACGGGGGAATGGGCCGCGACGAGTACGTCTCGGAGCTCTCCGACCTCGCCGACCGCTGCCGGCGCGCCGGGCTGCTGCCCCTCCCGTCCCGCCAGCCCTGAACCCGGACCCCTGACGCGACGCAGCCCCCGCCGATCGGCGGGGGCTGCATCGCGTCAGGACCTGGTGCTACTCGCTGAGGCGCTTCTCGAGCTGCTCCAGCTTCGTGCGCAGCTGCTCGGGCAGGCGCTCGCCGATGAAGTCGAACTGCGCCTCGATCAGGGGGATCTCCTGGCGCCAGGAATCCTTGTCCACCGAGAGCAGCTCCTCGAGGACCGCGTCGTCGATGTCGAGGCCGTCGGTGTCGAGGGCGTCGGGCGTCGGGACGAGGCCGATCGGCGTCTCGACCGCGTCGGCCGAGCCGTCCAGGCGCTCGAGGACCCACTTGAGCACCCGGCTGTTGTCGCCGAAGCCCGGCCACAGGAACGAGCCGTCCTCGCCGCGGCGGAACCAGTTCACCCAGAACAGCTTCGGCAGCCGAGCGCCTCGGCGCTCGCCGATGTCGAACCAGTGCTGCATGTAGTCGCCCGCGTTGTACCCGATGAACGGGACCATGGCGAAGGGGTCGAAGCGGACCTCGCCGACCTTGCCGGCCGCAGCCGCCGTCTTCTCGGAGCTCATGATCGAGCCGAGGAAGACGCCGTCCTCCCACGTGGGGGCCTCGGTGACGAGCGGGACGTTGGTGGCCCGCCGGCCGCCGAAGAGGATCGCCGAGATCGGCACGCCCTTCGGGTCCTCGAACTCGGGGGCGATGACCGGGCACTGGCTCGCCGGCGTGGTGAACCGGGCGTTCGGGTGGGCCGCCGGGGCGTCGGAATCCGGGGTCCAGTCGTTCCCCTTCCAGTCGATGAGGTGGGCGGGCGGCTGCGAGAGCCCCTCCCACCAGACGTCGCCGTCGTCGGTCTTGGCCACGTTGGTGAAGATCGAGTTGGCGTCGACCGTGCGCAGCGCGTTGGCGTTCGTCTCCTCGCTGGTGCCCGGCGCGACGCCGAAGAACCCCGCCTCGGGGTTGATGGCGTAGAGCCGGCCGTCGTCGCCGAACTTCAGCCACGCGATGTCGTCGCCGACGCACTCGACCTTCCAGCCGGGCAGCGTCGGGATCATCATGGCCATGTTCGTCTTGCCGCACGCCGAGGGGAACGCGGCGGCGATGTACTTCTTGTCGCCCTCCGGCGGGGTGACGCCGATGATGAGCATGTGCTCGGCCATCCAGCCCTCGTCGCGGGCCATGGTCGAGGCGATGCGCAGGGCGAAGCACTTCTTGCCGAGCAGGGCGTTGCCGCCGTAGCCCGAGCCGTAGCTCCAGATCTCCCGGGTCTCGGGGAAGTGGCAGATGTACTTGTTGTCGGCGTCGCAGGGCCACGCGACGTCGGGGCGGGCGTTGCCCTCGGCGTCGACGAGCGGGTAGCCGACCGAGTGCAGGCACTTGACCCAGTCGCCGTCACCCAGGACGTCGAGGGCGCCCTGGCCCATGCGGGTCATGATCCGCATGTTCACCACGACGTACGGGCTGTCGGTGAGCTGCACCCCGATGTGGGCGATGGGCGAGCCGAGCGGGCCCATCGAGAACGGCACCACGTACATGGTCCGGCCCCGCATGGCGCCCCGGTAGAAGGAGAGGACCTCCTCCTTCATCTCCTTCGGCGAGCGCCAGTTGTTCGTGGGGCCGGCGTCGGCCTCGGTCTCGGAGTTGATGAACGTGCGCTCCTCGACACGGGCGACGTCGGCGGGGTCGGAGTTGCACAGGAACGAGTTCGGGCGCTTCGAGTCGTCGAGGCGGGTGAAGGAGCCCTGCTCCACGAGCAGGCTCGTCAGCCGGTCCCACTCCTCGTCGGACCCGTCCGACCACTCGATGGCGTCGGGCTGGAAGATCTCCGCCCACTCGTCCACCCAGGCCTTGAGCTTCTCGTTGGTCGTCGTTGCGGCCATCTCGTTCGTCTCGCCTCCGTCGCGCCGTTGCGACAAGTCGAGGGATCTTCCTCCAGGCCCGGGGGCCAGATCAGATCCCGGTCTGAAGCGGCACGTCCTCCTGGGGGAAGCGAGGCGTGCCCATGTCCACTTCCGAGCCCAGCCGGAGGGCGCTGGCGCGGCCGCGGTCGTCGGTGTCGAAGACGACGCGCTGGCCCTGCCGCAGCATCCGGAACACCGATCCGTCGAGGGCGCCGGGTGCCAGGTCGTACTCGCGGAGATCGGTGTCGGCGATGACCACGCCGTCCCCGGTCCCGGGATCGTACGACTTGATGACTCCCTGCAAGGCTGGCTCCCGCATGGATCGGAGTGGACTGGGTCCGATCACCCTATCGGGGGGTCGGCGCACTGGTCACAACGCGCGACAGCAGCTGAGGGGCCGCCGGGCGGTCGGGTCGGCGCCGTGACCCCTGGGTAGGGTGCCCCGCCGATGACGACGCTCGACCGCCTCGGTGCCGCCGAGCTCGCCCGCGCCGTCGCCGCCTTCGGCGACGCCCTGTCGCTGCACCAGGACGCCATCAACCGGCTGAACGTGTACCCGGTCCCCGACGGCGACACCGGCACGAACATGCGCCTCACCGTGGCGTCGGTGACCGAGGCCGTGGAGGCCGCCGACGGCGGCGACCTCACAGCGGTGTGCAAGGCCATCGCCCACGGGTCGCTCATGGGCGCCCGGGGCAACTCGGGCGTGATCCTGTCCCAGCTGCTGCGCGGCATGACCGAGGTGATGCGCGACCACGACGCCGTCGACGGCGGTCTGCTCGCCGCCGCCCTGAGCCGCGCATCGGAGCTGTCGTACCAGGCCGTGCAGCGGCCGGTGGAGGGGACGATCCTCACGGTGGTGCGGGAGTCCGCCGAGGCGGCGCAGGCGGCCGCCGGAACCGACGCCCCGCTCGTCGACGTGCTGGCGGCCACCCGGGACGCCGGCCAGGTGTCGCTCGACGGCACACCCGAGCTGCTGCCCGTGCTGAAGGAGGCCGGGGTCGTCGACGCCGGCGGTGCCGGGTTCCTCCTGCTCCTCGACGCGCTGCTCCACGTGGTCGACGGGCGCGAGGTGCCGGCACCCCCGGACGCGCCCGAGGGTGCGGCAGACCGGGTCCGCACCACGGGCGACGTCACGCCGGAGACCGGCAAGCACGTGTCCGAGCTGCGGTACGAGGTGATGTACCTGCTCGAGGCGCCCGACGAGGCGATGCCGGCGTTCCGTGAGGTGTGGGCGGGCATCGGGGACTCGATCGTGGTCGTCGGCGGCGACGGCCTCTTCAACTGCCACATCCACACCGACGACATCGGCGGGGCCATCGAGGCGGCCGTCGAGATCGGGCGGCCCCGCCAGATCCGGGTCACCGACCTGCTCGACGAGCTCCACGAGGTCGAGGAGGAGCGCTGGGTCCTCGAGGCCGAGCGGCCGCCCGAGCCCGATCCCGAGCCGGTGCCGTGCGGGGTCGTGGCCGTGGCCACGGGCGAGGGCATCCGGCGGGTGTTCCTCAACCTGCGGGTGCAGCAGGTGGTGACCGGAGGCCAGTCGATGAACCCGTCCACCGCCCAGCTCCTCGAGGCGGTGGAGGCCGTGCCGGCCGACGAGGTCGTCGTCCTGCCCAACAACAAGAACATCATCGCCGTCGCCGAGCAGGTCGACTCCCTCACCGACAAGACCGTCCGGGTGCTGCCCACCCGGTCGATCACCGAGGGCTTCGCCGCGCTGCTCGCCTACGACCCGGAGTCCACGGCCGAGCGCAACGTCGAGGCCATGCGCGAGCACGCCGAGGCCGTGGTGCACGGCGAGGTCACCCAGGCGGTGCGCGACTCCTCCTGCGACGTCGGACCGATCGCGGAGGGCGACTGGCTCGGCATCAGCCGGACGGGGATCGAGGCGGTGGCGCCCGACCTGGGCGAGGTCTCCTGCCAGCTGCTCGACCGCCTCGTCGGCGCCGACCACGAGCTGGTCACGATCATCGAGGGCGACGGCGCCTCGCCGGGCTGCACGCGTCACGTCACGGCGTGGCTCGCGGAGCACCGCCCCGACGTCGAGGCCGAGGTGCTCCACGGCGGCCAGCCGCTCTACCCCTACCTCTTCGGCATCGAGTAGCCCCTCGCCCGTGGCTGTCGGCGGCCTCGGGCATGATCGGGGGGTGGAGCCGCGCCCGCTGCGATCGCTGACCCGGATCGACGTCGCGCGCCTCGACGGGGTGGGCTCCACGCGCGCGGAGGCGCTCCGGTCGGTGGGCATCGAGAACGTGTTCGACCTGCTCACGCACTACCCGCGCCGCTACATCGACCGCACGAAGGAGGCCCGGATCCGCGACCTCCACGTCGGTGAGGTCGCCTCCGTCCTCGCCCGGGTCGAGCGGATCTCGTCCCGCCCGCTGGGCGGCCGTGGCCGTGGCCGCCGGGTGATGGTCGAGGCGTTCGTGCGCGACGACAGCGGCCGGATGAAGGTGACCTTCTTCAACCAGGCGTGGCGGGAGAAGCAGCTCCTCCCCGGCACCGAGGCCGTGTTCTGGGGGAAGATCGAGGACTTCCGCGGCACGAAGCAGCTCACGAACCCGGTGGTCGACCTGGTCGGGGACCAGACCGGCCAGGTGGTGCCCGTCTACCCGCAGTCCGAGAAGGCCCGCATCACCACCCAGGACGTGCGGCGGTGGGTGGCCGAGGCGCTCGACCGGCTCGACCGCACCGGCGGCCTGCTCGACCCGGTGCCCGAAGCGGTGCTCGACCGGCTCGACCTGATCGAGCGGGGCGAGGCGCTCCGCCTGGTGCACGTCCCCGGCGACAGCGTGGGCGCCTACGAGGTGGCTCGGAAGCGCCTCATCTTCGACGAGCTGCTCCGGCTGCAGCTCGCCCTCGTGCTGCGCAAGCGCCACCTCGAGCACACGACGGTGGGCGTCGCCCACGACCTCGGCGGCGATCTCGTCCGCCGCTTCCACGACGTCCTGCCGTACCCGCTCACCGGGGCCCAGCGGCGGGTCATCGCCGAGATCGAGGCCGACCTCGCCCACCCCGTGCCGATGCACCGCCTGCTGCAGGGCGACGTCGGCGCCGGCAAGACGGTGGTGGCCGTGTCGGCGATGCTCGTCGCGGTGCAGGGCGGTCACCAGGGGGCCCTCATGGCGCCCACCGAGGTGCTCGCCGAGCAGCACGCCCTCGGCATCCGCGACCTGCTCGCCGACCTGCGGGTCGGCGACGAGGGCGCGCTGTTCGACCGGCCCCTGCGGGTCGAGCTGCTCACGAACCGGGTGCCCGCCGGGCGCCGGCGGGAGATCACCGACGGCCTGGCCGCCGGCGAGGTCGACATCGCCATCGGCACGCACGCCCTGCTCTCGGCCGACGTCGGGTTCCGGTCGCTCGGCGTCGTGGTCATCGACGAGCAGCACCGCTTCGGCGTCGAGCAGCGGGCCGCCCTGCGCGACAAGGGGGCCGGCGGGGTACCCGACGTGCTGGTGATGACCGCCACGCCGATCCCGCGCACGGCCGCGATGACCGTCTACGGCGATCTCGACGTGTCGATCCTCGACGAGCTGCCGCCGGGGCGCACGCCCATCGTCACCACCTGGGCCCGCAGCGAGGAGGAGCAGGCGGCGGTGTGGGAGGAGGTGCGCCGCGAGGTCGGCGCCGGCCGCCAGGCCTACGTGGTCTGCCCGCTGGTGGAGGAGTCCGAGAAGCTCGAGGTCTCCTCGGCCACCGAGACGTGGGAGCAGCTGCGCGCCGGCGAGCTCGAGGGCCTGCGGGTCGGCCTGCTCCACGGCCGCGTCCCGCCGGCCGAGAAGGAGGAGACCATGCGCCTCTTCCGCGAGGGCCGCCTCGACGTCCTCGTCGCCACCACCGTCATCGAGGTCGGAGTCGACGTCCCCAACGCCACCGTCATGGTCATCCTCGACGCCGACCGCTTCGGCATCGCCCAGCTCCACCAGCTCCGGGGTCGGGTCGGGCGAGGTGCCCACCGCTCGTCGTGCCACCTCATCGGCGAGGGCGCCACCGACGACGGCGCCACCCGCCTCGAGGCGCTCGTGCGGACCACCGACGGCTTCGAGCTGGCCGAGGTCGACCTCGACCTCCGCGGCGAGGGCACCATCCTCGGCGCCCGCCAGAAGGGCCGCAACGACCTGAAGCTGGCTTCGCTGCGCGAGCACCGCGACGTCGTCGACACCGCTCGGCAGATCGCCTTCGAGCTCGTCGACGCCCCCGGCGGCCCGCCCGCCGACCTCGTCGACGAGGTCCGCCTCTTCCTCGACGAGGACGAGGAGGAGTTCCTGTTCAAGAGCTAGTCCTCGTCGTCCTCGGGCACCTCGAGGTACCAGGCGTCGAGGCAGTCCTCGCAGCGGTAGACGGTGGTCATCCCCGGCTCCCAGCCCATCTCCGGCGGTTCGCCCAGCAGGTGGGCCCGGCCGCCGCAGTCGATGCAGGTGATGACGGGGTCCGGCTCGAACACGACGCAGACGGTAGGGCAGCATCCCCCAGCTCCCACCCGGGCACCGTCACACTTCCCCACGCATGCGCACGCGACACCTCTTCACCCTCGCGCTGCCCCTCGTCCTCCTGGTCGCCGCGTGCGGCGGCGGAGGCGACGACCAGCGGGCCACCGCCGACACCAGCACCACGGCGAAGCCGACCACGACCACCACCACCGAGCCGCCGGGGCCGACCTCGTCGATGCTCACCGGCCTGCCCGCGCCCGAGGACGCGCTCCTGCGCCCGGTGGTCGCCGTCAAGTTCGACAACGTCGAGGGCCGGTCCACGCCCCAGGTGGGCATCGCCGCCGCCGAGGTGGTCTACGAGGTGCCGGTGGAGGGCCAGATCACGCGGTTCCTCGCCCTGTACCAGGTGAACGACACGGCGCCCATCGGCCCGATCCGGTCGGCACGCGGGTCCGAGGTGGGGCTCCTCGAGGAGCTGCACTCACCGCTGTTCACCTGGCACGGCGCCAACGGCATCCTCGACGCGCAGGTGCGGGGGTCCGACATCATCGCCCGGTCGTTCGACGACGTGCCCCAGCTGTTCTACCGCGACGGATCCCGCCGCCAGCCGTACAACTCCTTCGCCGTGGGCACGGCTGAGATCCGGGCCACCGCCCCGCCCGAGGCGTCGGGCCCCGACCGCCCGATCTTCCGCTTCGCCGGCCCGGCCGACGTCGTTCCGAGCCCGGTGGCGGTCCCGGTCACCCGGGTCGACATCGTCTTCCCGCCGGCCTTCGGCGGGCGCGGCGGGCGCGGCACGCCGGTGCGCTTCGAGTGGGACGGCTCCCGCTGGCTGCGCTACCAGGCCGGGCACCCCCACGTGGACGGCAACGGGCAGCACCTCGCGGTCGACAACGTCATCGTCCGGTTCACGGCCGCCCTCGACTCGGGCACGGTCGACACCGCCGGGTCGCGGGTCCCCACGGCGCAGGTCATCGGCGAGGGAGAGGCCTGGGTCTTCAGTGCGGGCAAGGTCGCCACCGGCACCTGGCACAAGCCCGACGGCAAGAGCCCGACCACCTACCGCGACCAGCAGGGCGGCGAGATCGTGCTGTCGCCCGGCACCACCTGGATCGCCCTGCCGTACGGCCCCGGGTCGTCGTTCGGCTGAGCTCGTGCGGGTGGTCGCAGGCAGCGCGGGCGGACGACGGATCGCCGCGCCCCCCGGCACCGACACCCGTCCCACCACCGACCGCGTCCGCGAAGCGATGTTCAACGCCCTGGGCTCGCTCGGGGCGGTGGTCGACGCCGAGGTCGTCGACCTGTTCGCCGGCAGCGGCGCCCTGGGTATCGAGGCCCTGAGCCGGGGCGCGGCCCACGCCACCTTCGTCGAGTCCGACCGGCGGGCCGCGAACGTGGTGGCAGCCAACCTGGCCGACCTCGGCCTGGCCGACCGGGCCACGGTGCTGCGCCGGCCGGTGGACGCGGTGCTCGACGAGCTGCCCGACGGGATCGACCTGGTGCTCGCCGACCCGCCCTACGCCTTCGACGGCTGGAGGGACCTGCTCGTCCGGCTCGGCCCGAAGCTGGCCCCGGAGGCGGTCGTGGTCGCCGAGTCCGACCGCAGCCCGGAGCTGCCGGCGGGGTGGGGAAAGGTGAGGGAGCGCACCTACGGCGGTACGGTTGTCACGTTCGCCCGCAGGGAGCCCCCGGAACCCGGACGCCCCCGACCGACAGGAGCACCCGAGTGAGGACCGTCCTCTATCCAGGGACGTTCGACCCGATCCACAACGGTCACCTGGAGATCATCGAGACGGCGTCGCGCCTGTTCGACAAGGTCACCGTGGCGGCGATGCGCAACCCCCAGAAGGGCGAGCCGCTCTTCTCCTTCGAGGACCGCAAGGCGATGATCGAGGAGAGCACCGCGCACCTCGGCAACGTCGAGGTCGTCCAGTTCGCCAGCCTCGTCGTCGATCTGGCTCGCGACGTCGGGGCCGACGTGATCGTGAAGGGCCTCCGGGCGGTCTCCGACTTCGAGTCCGAGATGCACCAGGCCCACATGAACCGCAAGATCTCGGGCGTCGAGACGCTGTTCATCCCCTCGGCCACCGAGCACTCGTTCGTCGCGTCGAAGCTGCTGCGCGAGATCGCCCGCTTCGGCGGCGACGTGTCGGAGATGGTCCCGCACTCCGTGTCCAAGCGGCTGGCGGAGCGCTTCGGATGACCGACCGCCCTGGCCAGTCGCCCTACGAGGCGCCGCAGGTCGAGTCCGTGCTGCGCGAGCTGCGCGACCTCATCCACCAGGCCCGGCCGATGCCGCTGTCCACCTCGGTGATGATCAACCAGGCCGAGGTGCTCGACCTGCTCGACGAGGCCACGGAGCGCCTGCCCGAGGAGCTCCGGTCGGCGAAGTGGCTGCTCAAGCAGCGCGAGGAGTTCCTGGCCCGCACCCGTCGCGAGGCCGAGGAGATCGTCGAGGCCGCCCGCCAGCAGGCCGACCGCATGGTCCAGCAGACCGAGGTCGTCAAGGCCGCCGAGGCCCGCGCCCGGTCGGTGGTCGATGCCGCCGACGCCGAGTCGCGCCGGCTCAAGCTCGAGGCCGAGGACTTCTGCGACCAGCGCCTGGCCAGCTTCGAGATCGTGCTCGAGCGCACCATGAAGGTGGTCAGCGCCGGCCGGGCGAAGCTGCAGGGGAGCCAGGCGGCCCAGGACGAGCGCGACCTCGGCGACGGCGGGCGCCAGGGCCCGCCCTCCGGGCAGGTCGAGGCCGTGCCCGACGAGGCCCGCCGCCGCCGGCGCCTCGAGGCCGTGCCCGACCCCGGCGCGCCCGGCGGCGAGGCCACGTTCTTCGACCAGGACGACCGCTGAACCGTGGCCCGGCCCTTCGTGGTCCGGGTCGGCGACCTGCTCCGTGAGCCGGGGAGCCGACGCTCGTTCGACATCTCCGTCGACGCCGACCGGATCGAGACGACCGCGGCGAGCACGATCCCCGGCACCCCGCTGACCATCGCGGGCGAGGTGATCGCCATGGCCGGCGGCGTGGAGGTCGTCGGCACGCTGGGGTTCGACTGGTACGGCGAGTGCCGCCGCTGCCTCGACGACGTCACCGGTCACGTCGACGTCCCCGTGCGGGAGATCGCCCAGCGCGAGCCCGTGGACGACGAGATCTACGCCATCGACGAGGACCTGCTCGACCTGCGCCCCGTCGTGGAGGAGCTGGTGCTCGGGAACCTCCCGCTCGCACCGCTGTGCGCGGAGTCCTGCGAAGGCCCCGACCCGGAGCGGTTCCCCACGACCACCGCCGAGGAGGTCGAGGAGGCCGAGCCGGCGCCCGACCCCCGGTGGGCGGCCCTGTCGGAGCTGCGCTTCGACGACGGCGGGGGCGACCGGTCCGATTGAGGGAACGGGGCGGCGGGACGCTACGGTGTCCCGTTCGCGCCCGCCCGGTCCGCACCCGGCCGGCCCGGGGCGCACACGCATCCGTCGCTGGCACCCAGCACCCGAGGTTGAACGATGGCCGTCCCGAAGCGAAAGACATCCAAGGCGAAGGGCCGCAGCCGCCGCGCCGCCAACTGGCGGCTCGAGCGCCCGTCGCGCAGCCTGTGCCCTCGCTGCGGCGTCGTGAAGGTGCCCCACATCGTCTGCCCGAATTGCGGGTGGTACCACGGCCGCCAGGCCGTGGACGTGGACTAGATCGACGCAATGCTGCCCATCGCCGTCGACGCGAACGGCGGCGACAAGGCCCCGGCGGACATCGTCGAAGGTGCCCGGCGCGCCCGTGAGGAGCTCGACGTCGAGATCGTCCTCGTGGGCACGCCCGACGTCGCCGACCTCGCCGGCGACCTGCCGCTCATCGAGGCGTCCGAGGTCATCGCCATGGACGCCGACCCCGGCGCCAGCGTGCGCCGCATGAAGGACTCCACGCTCGTGCGCGCCGCCGAGGCCGTGCGCGACGGCAAGGCGTCGGCCATGGTCTCGGCCGGCAACACCGGCGCCACGATGGCGTCGGCCCTGCTGCGCATGGGCCGGATCAAGGGCGTGTCCCGCCCGGCCATCGCCACGCCGCTGCCGGTCCCCTCCGGTGGCCACACGGTGCTGCTCGACGCCGGCGCCAACGCCGAGTGCCAGGCCGAGTGGCTGCTGCAGTTCGCCCAGATGGGCGCCGCCTTCGCCCGGGCCCGCTACGGCATCGACGACCCCCGGGTCGGCCTGCTGTCGATCGGCGAGGAGCCGGGCAAGGGCGACCCGCTGCGCAAGGAGACCTACCCGCTGCTCGCCGCCGACGGCGCGCTCACGGCGTCCGGGGGCCACTTCATCGGCAACGTCGAGGGCCGCGACCTGCTGACGGACGAGGTCGACGTGGTCGTCACCGACGGCTTCACCGGCAACGTCGCCCTGAAGACGCTCGAGGGCGGGATGAAGTCGCTGGTGAACCGGCTGCTCGAGGCGTTCGGCGCCACCGAGTCCAGCCGGGCCGCCGCCGACACCCTGATGCCCGAGCTGCTGCCCCTCTACGCCACCCTCGATCCCGAGAACACCGGTGGGGCGATGCTCCTGGGGGTCGACGGCGTGTGCATCATCAGCCACGGCTCCTCGGGCCCCACGGCCGTCGTCAACGCCGTGCGGGTGGCCCGCGACATGGTCGCCGGCGACGTCGTCGGCCACCTGGCGGCTGCGGTCGCCTGAACCGGGGCGGGCTAGCATCACCCGCCGCACGCACACCGACCAGGAGGGGCCCCGTGCCCGCAGAGACCCACGTGGAGGGCGACAAGATGGGACGCGACGAGGTCCTCGCGCTCATCCGGGACCGCCTCGCCGACATCCTCGAGATCGAGCCCGACTCCATCAAGGAGGGCGACAGCTTCGTCGACGACCTCGACGCCGACTCGCTGGCCCTCATCGAGCTCGTCGAGGCCCTCGAGGAGGAGATCGGCGAGCGCACCGTCGGGTTCCGCATCGAGGACGAGGACCTCGAGGACCTCAAGACCGTCCGGGACGCCGTGGACTACGTCGTCTCCCGGCTCTGACCGCACATGGCACGCACGCGTGGCGGCTGAGACCCGCCCGGAGGCGCATCGCCCCACCCTGGTCGGTCGGGACCGGCTCGTGGCGGCGCTCGGCTACGAGCCCCGTGACGAGTCGCTCCTGGCGCAGGCCTTCGCCCACCGGTCCTGGTGCGCGGAGCACCCGACCTACGACAGCAACGAGCGCTTGGAGTTCCTCGGCGACTCCGTCCTCGGCTTCGTGGTGGCCGACCACGTGTACCGCGCCGAGGCGAGCCTCGACGAGGGCGCCCTCACCGACGTCCGCAAGGCCGTCGTGAACGCCGTGTGCCTCGCCGAGGTGGCAGCCGAGCTCGACCTGGGAGAGCACCTCCGCCTGGGCAAGGGCGAGGAGCAGTCGGGCGGTCGGGAGAAGCCGTCGATCCTGGCCGACGCGATGGAGGCCGTCCTCGGGGCCGTCTACCTCGACGGCGGCCTCGACGAGGTCCGCCGGCTCGTCCTCGACCTGGTGGGCGACCGCATCGCCGCCGTGGTGGCGGCTGGCGGCGGCGACCAGGACCACAAGAGCCGGCTGCAGGAGCGGCTCGCCACGATCACCACCGAACCCGCCCGGTACGCCTTCGACGCCACCGGCCCCGACCACGCCCGCCACTTCACGGTGACGGTCACGGTCGGCGAGCACGAGCTCGGCGTCGGCACCGGACGGTCCAAGAAGCAAGCCGAGCAGCAGGCGGCGCGAGCCGCCCTCGAGCTGCTGGGCGACGACGGCGCCGGGTACCCCGGAACCCCCGATGCCCTGGGAGGCACCGCAGATGGCTGAACTGCCCGAAGTCGAGACGCTGCGCCGCCAGCTCGAGCGCGACGTCGTGGGCCGCAAGGTCAAGTCCGTCGACGTCCTCGACACCAAGGTCATCCCGCGCCACACCACGAAGAAGCAGTTCGCCGCCATGCTCGACGGGGCGAAGCTCAAGTCGCTCATCCGGCGGGGGACGTTCCTGATCTTCACCCTCGACACGGGCGACCGGCTCATCGTCCGACCGGGCACCGAGGGCCAGCTCCGCAAGACCGGTGCCAAGGACGACGACGAGAAGGGCACGGCGGTCGTCATCACGTTCACCCAGGGCGGCCAGCTGCGCTACATCGACCCGAAGCGCACCGGTGAGCTGTGGATCCTCACGCCCGAGCAGGTGGCCGAGGGCGTCGACGAGATCGAGCTCCTCGGCTACGACGTGGTCGACCAGCCGGTGCCGTGGGCGGACTTCGCCAAGATGGTCCTGCAGCGCTCGGTGAAGCTGAAGACCCTGCTGTCCGACGAGGACCTCCTGGCCGGGATCGGCGACGTGTACTCCGACGAGATCCTCTACGACGCCGGCCTGCGCTTCGACCGCCTCAGCGACAGCCTGTCCGTGCAGGAGGTGCGCCGGCTCTACCGCAG
>DASUEE010000015.1:0-12545 GCA_036275235.1 Acidimicrobiales bacterium
TCCGGTGACACCGAGGTCGTCCTCGACCTGACCGACCGGGTGTCGACCGGGGGTGAGCGGGGCCTCCTGGGGATGGCCGCCGACCCGGACGGCGAGCGGCTGTACCTCGACTTCACCGACACCGACGGCGACACCCGGATCGTGTCGCTCCCCCTCGACGACGGCCGGCCGACCGGCTCACCCGACGAGGCCGTCGAGCACCTGCGCATCGGCCAGCCCTACCGGAACCACAACGGCGGCCACCTCGCCTTCGGGCCGGACGGGGCGCTGTGGATCGGCGTCGGCGACGGCGGCAGCGCGAACGACCCCGCCGGGGTCTCGCGGGACCCCGGCGTGCTGCTCGGCAAGATGCTCCGGGTCGTGCCCGACCCCGCCGGCGGGGTCCTCGCCCCCGACACCAACCCGGCCTGGGACGGTCGACCCGAGGTGTGGGCCATCGGTCTGCGAAACCCGTGGCGCTACTCGTTCGACCGGGAGACCGGGCGCCTCTGGGTCGCCGACGTCGGCCAGAACGCCGTCGAGGAGGTCACCGTGGTCGACCCGTCCGACGACCGGGTCGACTTCGGCTGGGACCGTCTCGAGGGGACCCGCCCGTTCGAGGGCGAGGCTGGCCCCGACCTCACCGACCCGGTGGTGGAGTACACCCACGCCGAGGGCTGCTCGATCACCGGCGGCTACGTCTACCGGGGTCGGGCGATCCCCGACCTCGCCGGCTGGTACCTGTTCGGCGACTACTGCGGCGGCTGGATCCGCGCCGTCCCCTCGGACCGTCCCGAGACCGAGCCGGTCGAGCTGGTGGCCGACGTCGGTCCGATCACCTCCTTCGCCGAGCTCGACGACGGCGAGCTCCTCGTCCTCACTCCCGAGGGGATCGCCGCCATCCGGGCCCGGTGACCGTGCAACCGAGCCGCTGCCGGTTTCGAGGGGCGGGTCGGGGGGCTGCCAGCATCTTCCCGTGCCCCATGCCTCGCCCGACGACGTGCCCCGCCCGAAGATCGGCGACCGCAACTTCGTCGGCGACATGGACCCCACGTCGCTGCTCGCCTCCCCCTCCCGCGGGCTCATCACGGCCCCGCTGACCGACGGGCTGCGCGGGCCCGGCGGCGGCGCGGCGCTGGGCGTGCTCGTCACGCTGGCCGACGTCGTCGCGTCCGACCCCGCGCTCGCCGCCTGCAGCCCGGACTGGACCGCCACCCAGGACCTGTCGCTGCACGGCGCGGGCTGGCTCACCGAGGGGCCGATCGTGGTGGAGACCCGCCTCGTGCGTGTCGGGAAGAAGGTCGTGGTGGTGGCGGCCGAGGTCTACGACGGCCGGGGCGACGGCGACATCGAGCACGTGGCCGAGCGCATCGAGGCCGCCCGTGCCGGCGAGACCGAGGGCGTGCCGGCGCTGGCCGCCGCCGGGCTGGTCACCTTCGCCCGCCTGCCTCGTGCCGCGGCGGTGGACGTCGGGGACCACGACCCCGCCGCCTGGGTCGGGAAGGTGCGCCGCCGGTCCGTCGCCCACGAGGTCGAGGGCTCGCTGCACGATCGGATGGGCGTCACGGTCGTGGACCCGGAGGCCGGCGTGCTCGAGCTGCACCGCACGTCGTACGTGGTGAACAGCATCGGCACCATCAACGGCGGCGCCCAAGCGATCCTGCTCCAGGCCGCGGCCGAGGGGATGCGCCCCGGGCTGGCGGCGCGCGACATGGAGGTGCACTACCTGTCGCAGGTGAAGGCCGGCCCGGCCCGGACCCGCGGGCGGGTCGTGCGCGACGGGGCGGACCACAGCGTCGTGTCGCTCGAGCTGGTGGACGCCGGCGCCGACGACCAGGTCCTCGCCCTCGCCACCGTCACCCTCCAGCGCCCGCCCGGCTGACGACGGCGGCAGGCCCGGGTGTGCGGACATCGACCTGATCGGTTGACCCCCGCGTGCAACGCAGCCGCTGCCAGTTTCCCGTGCCTGTTTCCGGTGCGGGGCGATCAGCGGGGGCCGTCGCCGCGGAGGAGCTGGCTGAACGGGCCGTCGTCGGGGTCGGGGCGCACGCGGTCGGGGTAGCCGTCGATGCGGTCGGGGTCGACGAGCAGGCGCTCCAGGCGGAACTCGCCGTCGGTGCCCTCGAAGGAGAGGCGGTCGACGGCAACGAGGCGGCCCTGCTCGAACTGCAGGAGCTGCATCTCGTAGGGCAGGTCCTCGGCCTCGGCCAGCGCGCCCACGCCGGTGGCGCCGGCGCTGCCGACCTCGCTCACCAGGCTGCCGTCCTCGTAGCGCAGGTCGAAGCGGTGGGTGTGGCCGGCGATGCCGACGTCGAGCTCGCCGAGGGACTCGCCGAGCTGGCGGGGGTTGTGCACGGCGACCACGTCGGGACGGGCGGACCGGGTCCAGCGGCGCACGTCCTCGGCGGAGCGCTCGATGGCCCGGTCGAAGCGGTCGTCGGGCAGCCGGTTGTCGGCGGTGTAGGTGGGGTCGCCGACGCCGAGCACCCGGATGCCGCCGATGTCGACGACCCGACCGTCGAGCACCTCGACGCCGGCCTCGACCAGCGCCCGGCGGATCAGCGGGTGGTCGTGGTTGCCGGGGACCACGTAGTAGGGCACGTCGAGGCGGGCGACCCGCTGCACGGTGAGCTGCTCGACGGTGACGCCGAAGCTGGTGAGGTCCCCGGTGTCCACGATGGCGTCGACCTCGAAGCGCTCGGCGGTCTGCGACACCAGCTCGAGGCCCACCGGGTTCGAGTGGAGGTCGGAGACGTGGAGGATGGTGACGTCGCTGAAGGCGGGACCGCCGGTCTCCACCGCCTGGTAGAGGCCGACGAGGCGCTCGGACAGCGCCTCGAGCCGGGACTCCACGACCGACACGTCGTCGATGTGGCGCTGGACCGTGCCGATGATGTCGGGCGCCACCGCGAGCGAACCCTCGAACCGGGGCTCGTCGAAGGCGCGGGGCGAGAACGAGGTGAAGGTGAGGAGGCCGGCGACGGCGACGAACCCGACGGACCCGACCGTGGTGGCGGCCACGTAGCGCCGACGACGGCGCGGGAGCACGAGGCCTGCCACCACGCCGGCGGCCACCGCGGTCAGCAGGCTGCGAACCGCGAGCGACCGCAGCAGCGGCCGCATGTCTCCGTCGATGTCGTCGCGCACGCGGGCGGCGGGGTCCGACCCGCGGGTCAGCTCGGTGGCGAGCGAGCCCACCTGGCCGAGGTCGAGGCGGTCGACGCGGACGTCGATCCCCACGGGACCCTGGTGGCTGTCGGCGACCAGTCGCCCGAGCGGCGGCAGGTCGAGCGCCGTGCGGCTGGGGCGCACGGCGACGTCGACGGTGACCTGCCCCGGCCCGAGCGGCCCGTGCACGTCCGGCTGCAGGGCGAGGCCGAGCGCGCCCGCGACGAGCCCGAGCACCAGGCAGCCGGTCAGCACCGCCGCGGCGGCGCCGTGCCGGCGGAGCAGCTGGCGCAGGCGGGGCACCTCCCCATTCGTAGCGGAAGACCGGCGCGGCACCGCCCCGGCTGACATCATCTCGCTGTGGGGGACGCAGCCGGGGGGAACGACGAGGATCGCGTCGCCCGCCTGCGCGCCCGCCTCGAGGCGGCGCAGCGCATCGCCGGCCTCGGCAGCTGGGAGGTCGACCTGCCCGAGGGCACCGTCCACTGGTCGAGCGACCTCGACCCGCTCCTCGGCTGGCCGCCCGGTGACGGCGGGTACGAGCGCCTCCTCGCCGTGGTGCACCCCGCCGACCGCGTCCGCGTGGCGCGGGTGCACGCCGCCGCCGTGCGCGACGGCACCCCCTACGAGGTCGACCACCGCATCGTGCGCGGCGACGGCGTGCGCCACCTCCACCAGGAGGCCGTCGTCGAGCACGCCGGCCTCCGCGCCCGGCTGATCGGCACCGTGCAGGACGTCACCGAGCGGGTCCGGCTCGCCCGCCGCCAGGCGGACACCGAGTCACGTCGCCGGGAGCTCCTGCACCGCCTCGTCCAGGCCTGCGACGCCGCCCGCAGCCATCTGGCCGGCGACCTGCACGACGGTCCCGTGCAGGTGCTCACCGCCACCTCCATGCGCCTCGAGGTCATCGCCCGCGGCGAGGACCCGCCGGCGTGGGTGGCCGACGCGCTGCCCGTGGTGCGCGAGGTCGGCGCCCAGCTGCGGGAGGTGCTCTACGACCTGCACCCCCACGTCGACCACGGCGGCGTGCACGACGCCATCGCCCACGTCGGCACCACCGTCCTCCCGGGCACGCCGGTGTCCGTCTCGATCCAGGGCGAGGAGCCGTCCCGCGACGCCGCCCGCGCCGTGCACGGCATCGTGCAGGAGGCGCTCTGGGACGTGCGCGAGCACGACTCCGCCGAGGAGGTGTCGGTGGAGGTCCGCACGCAGGACGGCACGACGGTGGTGATCGGCGGGGGCCGGGGCGAGCGCCCGCTGCTGTCCCGGGTCGGGCTGCTCGGGGTGCAGGAGCGCTGCGAGGCGGTCGGGGGGACGGCGGCGCTCGACGAGGACGGCCGGGTGCTGCACTGCCGCCTGCCGGCCGACCTGCGGAGCGGGGCGTGACCGGGGTCGACGAGCAGGAGCGGATCCTGTCCCGGCTGCGCGCCGCCCACCGCGTGGCCGGCATCGGCAGCTGGGAGGCCACCCTCGACGCGGGTGGCCGCGCCACCTTCGAGTGGTCACCGGAGGTGGGCGACATCGTCGGCTGGGTGGCCGAGCGACCGCCCACCTACGGCGACTTCGTGTCGGTGATCCACCCCGATGACCGGCCCGGGTTCTTCGAGGCTCGCGACGCGGCGCTGCGCGGCACCCGCCCCTACCGGGTGGACCTGCGGCTGGTCCGACCCGACGGGCAGATCCGCCACGTCCACCTGGCGGCGGAGGTCATCCGGTCCGAGGACGGCACGCCCGAGCGGCTGGTGGGCGTGGTGCAGGACCGCACGGAGGAGCTCGAGTCGATCCGGCGCACGCGCGCCGCGGAGGCATCGCGGCGGCACCTGCTCCAGCGGCTGCTCGAGGCGTCCGACCACGAGCGCGAGCGCGTGGCCCGCCACCTGGAGATCGCCGCGGTCGAGGCCCTGCGCGGGGTCGAGGCGCGCATGGCCGCCGAGATCGGCCCCGACGCGCCGGAGGCCTGGCGGGAGGCGCTCGACGGCGTCCGGCGCTCCGTCACCTCGCTCACCGGCGCCCTCTCGGCGATCTCCTCGACGCCGGCCGGCGCCGACCTCGAGGCCGTGGTGGCCGACATCGTCGCCGACGCGTCCGACGAGCTCGACGTCCGCGCCGACGTCCAGGTGGAGGTCCCGCCCCGGCCCGAGCTGCGCGCCGTCGTGGTGCGGCTCGTGCAGGAGGGCCTGCAGAACACCCGCAAGCACGCCGGCGCCACGGCGGCCGACGTCCGGATCCGGGCCGATGCGGACGCCGTCCACGTCGTCGTCGCCGATGACGGCTGCGGCTTCGACGCCGACGTCGTCCACCGTGCCCGCGACCACTTCGGCATCGCGTCCCTGCGCGACGACGTCGCCGCCGTGGGCGGCGAGCTGGCCATCCGCACCGGCCCGGCGGGCACGACCCTCGACGCCCGGCTGCCCCTGCGCTGACCGCCGCGACCCGGCGGTTCGCGCCATGCGTGGCGTTGCGTGCGTGATCGTCCAGACTGTGCAGGTGTCGAGCGGTCACGACGCCACCACGGTCGCGCTGATCGAGGACCAGCAGGTGCTCGCCGGCGCCATCCAGCGATCGCTCGGAGACCTGATCGACCTGCGCTTCGTGGGCACGGCCACCTCGCTGCAGGACGGCGTCGAGCTGGTCGGGCGCACCCGGCCCCACGTGCTGGTGAGCGACTTCCGCCTCTCCGACGGCGACGTGCCCGCCCGCCTGCCCGACATCCTCGAGCGCTCGCCGGACACGCGGGTGCTGGTGTTCACGGGCTGGCCGGACGAGGGCAGCTTCCTCGAGGCCATGGCTGCCGGCGCAGCCGGCTTCGTCGACAAGGCGGCGCCCTTCGACGACTTCGTCGACGCGATCCGGCGGGTGGCCGCCGGCGAGGTCGTGGTGGCACCCCGCTTCCTGCCCGCCCTGACCCGGCGGGCCACGTCGCAGAAGGACGTCACCGCCCTGTCGCGCCGGGAGCTCGAGGTGCTGCAGCTGCTGTCCGAGGGCCGCAGCACCGCGGAGATCGCCGAGAAGCTGATCCTGTCGGTGAACACCGTGCGGAACCACATCACCCACCTGATGGCGAAGCTGGGCGTGCGCTCCCGGCTGGAGGCGGTGAACGTCGCGGTGCGCCGCGGCCTGATCCGCTTCGACCCGCCGAGCAGCTGAGCGCTTCGCCTCAGGCGCAGGCGGCGCCGGCCGGCGCCTCGGTGGGCAGGTAGCCCACCACGGTGGTGGACGTGGTGCTCGACGAGGTGGTCGAGCCGTCCTCGCCCGGGGTCGTCGTCGTGGTCGGGATCTCCGGGATCACCGGCGAGGGCTGCTCGTGCACCGTGGTGAAGTCCGGGCCGGCCACCACGTACACCTCCCCCATCGCCAGGTCCTCGTCCATGCCGAACACCACGGGACCCGAGATGTGGCGAGCGACCAGCTTCGCCGCCGCCTCGTCGCCGGGCGCGTACCAGACCGTGGTGGCCTCGGCCGGCTCGTCCGTGTCCCCGGGGGTGCCCACCGCGAAGCCGACCCGCTCGAACGCGCTGGCGATGTCGGTGGCCAGGCCGGGCTCGCCGATGCCGTTGAGCACCGTCACCTCGATCAGCTCGGGGCTCACGTCGGCGGGGTCCCGGCCCCGGAAGATGTTGAAGATCCGCTCTGCCTCTCGCTCGTCGAGGTCGAGCACCGAGGCGCCGGCCGCGGTGCGGAACGGCTCGGCGGGGAGGCTGAACGTCTGGAGCGACTCGGCGTCGAAGGAGGCGAAGCGGCGCCCGAGCGCGACGATGTCGCCGGCGTCGAGGCTCGGGTCGAGCCCCACGTGGTCGACGCCCACGCCCACCAGGTCGTTCAGCGTGGCCGGGTTCGTGAGGCCCTTGGACACGGCCTTGGTGATCGCCTTGCGGATGAACTCCTGCTGGCGGGTCATGCGGCCGAGGTCGCCGCTGGGGTCGGTGCGCCAGCGGCCGCTGTCGGGGTCCTGGTACTCGAGGTGGCGCGCCCGCACGAAGGCGAGGGCCTGCTGGCCGTCGAGGTTGATGCAGCCGGGATCGTCCACGTGCAGGCCGGAGTAGTCGTCGCGCACCGGCTCGCTGAAGTACACGGGCACGCCGCCGATCGCGCTCACCAGGCTGCGGAAGCCCTTCAGGTCGACCTCGACGTAGTGGTGGATCGGGATGTCGAAGTTCTGGCGGATCGTGTCGACGAGGACGTCGCGCCCGCGAGCGAAGGCGACGTTGATGCGGTTGTTCTCGCCGGTGTCGGCGATGGGCACCCACAGGTCGCGGGGCAGCGAGAGCAGGTAGGCGTCCTCGGCCTGGGGGTCCACCCGCAGCACCATGATCGTGTCGGTGCGCTGCACCGTGCCCTCGGTGACCGTGCCCTCGTCGTCGAAGAACCCGGCGTCGTCCGGGTCGTCGGGGTCGAGGCCCGAGCGGGTGTCGGAGCCGACGAGCAGGTAGTTGCGCGGCTCGCCCACCTCGACCTGGTCGATCGCCACCTCGAAGCGGGTGAGCTGGCCGAAGCGGACGTTCAGGTAGGTGGCGCCGGACGCGGCCGCGAGGAGGCCGAGCGTGAGCAGGCTGCCCAGCGCGAGCAGGGCGCGCTGGCCCCAGGTGCGCCGCCGGTGGGCGGCCAGGTGCTTGCCCGACACGTCCTTCGACGGTACTGGCGGCCTCCTGCCACGACCCAGTCGCCCGGCGGCGGCGGCCGGATGGGTCAGCGCCGGGGCGCTTTCGTAGGATCCGGCCCATGGCCTTGACGGATGTCGTCACCGGGGAGACCGCTCGCTGGACCAACCAGTGGCTCGAGCTCAAGGCCGAGGTGATCGACACCGGGCTGTGCACGGGCTGCTCGGGCTGCGTCGTGGCCTGTCCGCACGACGTCATCGGCTACCGCCACGAGTCCGGCGGCTACACGCCCTTCCACCTCGAAGAGGAGCTGGGCCCGGACGACTGCATCCACGGCCAGAAGGGCTGCACGTCCTGCACCCGGGCCTGCCCCCGGTTCCGCAGCTGGGAGCCCGAGGCCGACGAGCACCTGTTCGCCCGGTACCGCAAGGACGACGAGCTCGCCGGCATCTACCAGGACATCCTGCTCACCAAGGCGTCCGACGAGACCGTGCACCGCATGGGCCAGGACGGCGGCCTCGTGTCGGCGATGCTGCTGTGGCTGCTCGACGAGGGCTACATCGACGGCGCCCTCGTGTCCTACCTGGAGGGCGAGCGGGGCGACTGGAAGGCCCGCCCCGGCGTGGCCACCACCAAGGACGAGGTCCTCGACGCCGCCGGCAGCCGCTACACGTACTCGGCCAACACCCTCGCCATCGACGAGGCGGTCGAGCGGGGCCTGTCGAACCTGGCGCTGGTCGGCATGAGCTGCATGACGTCGATCCCGGCGGTCATGTGGCACCGCAAGATCGGCAAGATCTCCAAGCCGATCAAGTTCGTGCTCGGCCTGCTGTGCTCGAAGACCTTCGACGACGCCATCTTCGAGGAGCTGTTCGAGACCAAGTACGGCATCCCGAAGCAGACCATCACGAAGATGAACATCAAGGGCGTCTTCCAGCTGTGGACCGAGGACGGCGGCTACCACGAGATCCCGTTGAAGGAGTGCCACGCCTGGACCCGTGAGGGCTGCACGCACTGCCCGGACTTCGCCGCCGAGCACGCCGACGTGTCCACCGGCGGCATCGGCGAGCTGAACGACTGGACGCTCACCATCGTGCGCACCGACCTCGGCCGCGAGGTCATCTCCCGCATGATCCGGGCCGGCGTGATCGAGGCCCGCCCCGGCGACGAGGACCCCGGCGCCATCTCGCTCATGCACAAGCTGGCGAAGAAGTCGCGGGAGCGCTGGCCGGACACGGCCATCGAGTTCCCGAAGGTGAAGCGGGACGTCACGTTCGCTGCTGGCTGAGCTCCCTCGCCCGGAGCAGCACCGCGTCGAGCATCGGCTCGGTGAGCGTGCCGGTGAAGGTGTTCTGCTGGCTGACGTGGTAGCTGGGCACGATCCAGCGGCCGTCGCCGACGGGCACCTCGACGCCGTGGCCGAACTTCGGGCGGGGCGCCACGCCGAGGAACCGGCACGTCGCCTGGTACCCGAACTGGCCGAGGGGCACGAACACCCGGGCCGCGGTGAGCAGGGTGAGCTCCCGGTCGAGGAACGTCGCGCAGGTGTCCCGCTCCTCGGGGGTGGGCTTGTTCTGCGGCGGAGCGCAGCGCACGGGCGCCGTGATGTAGGCGTCGGTGAGCTCGAGCCCGTCGCCGGCGTGGGTCGAGTGGGGCTGGTTGGCGTAGCCCGTGCGGTGGAGGGCGGCGAAGAGGAAGTCGCCCGAGCGGTCGCCGGTGAACATGCGCCCCGTCCGGTTCGCCCCGTGGGCCGCAGGTGCCAGCCCGACCAGCACGACCCGGGCCCGGGGATCGCCGAAGCCGGGCACCGGCCGGCCCCAGTACTCCTCGTCGCGGAAGGCGGCCCGCTTCTCGGTGGCGACCCGTTCGCGCCACTCGACGAGGCGGGGGCACGCCCGGCAGGTGGCGACGTCTCGGGCCAGGGTCTCGAACGGGTCCATCGCCGATAGCGTGGCCGACTGCATGGCCGGCACGCGAAGCTCCGAACAGCTGCAGGCACCGAAGCCGACCCTGGTGCTGCTGGTCCGCCACGGCAAGACCCCGACGACGGGGTCCGTGCTGCCGGGCCGGGCCCTCGGCCTGCACCTGTCCGACGACGGTCGCGCCCAGGCCGAGTCCGTCGCCGCCCGCATCCGGGCCCTGCACGACTCGTCGTCGGCCAAGGAGGGCAGCACCGGCGTCACCGCCGTGTACGCCTCCCCCATGGAGCGCACCCGGGAGACGGCGGCACCCATCGGCAGGGCCCTCGGCACCCGGGTCCGCACCCGCAAGGGGCTCATCGAGTGCGAGTTCGGCGACTGGACCGGCCGGGAGCTGAAGGACCTGATGAAGCTCCCGGAGTGGAAGACCGTGCAGCGGCACCCGTCCGGGTTCCGGTTCCCCAAGGGCGAGTCGTTCGGCGAGATGCAGGCCCGCATGGTCGACGCGATCAACGCCATCGTCGCCGAGCACCCCGGCGAGACCGTGGTGGCGGTGTCGCACGCCGACCCCATCAAGGCCGCCGTCGGCTCCGCCCTCGGCACCCCGCTCGACCTGTTCCAGCGCATCGTCGTCGGACCGTGCTCGGTCTCCGCCGTCCTCTACGGCCCCCAGGGCCCCACGGTGCTGGCCGTCAACCACACGGACGACCTCGTGTCGCTCGTGCCCTCGTGAGGTGGCCGACGTGAGCGAGTACCTCGATCCGGGCACCTTCACCGCCGGCGCGGTCGGACCACCGGGGCACCGGGTCTTCTACCTGCAGGCCGCCGACGGCACGAACGTCAGCTCCGTCCGCCTGGAGAAGCAGCAGGTGAGCGCGCTGGCCGAGTACCTCGCCGGCATGCTCCACGACCTGCCCGCCCCGGCCGACGTGCCGCCGGCGGCCGACCTGGTCGAGCCCGTGGTGGCCGAGTGGACCGTGGGCAACATCGGCGTCGCCTACGACAACGAGCACGACCGCATCATCATCGTGGCCGAGGAGCTGGTGGCCGAGGACGAGCCCGAGGGCGACACGCTGCGCCTCGTCGTCACCCGTGCCCAGGTGCGGGCGTTCATCGAGCGGGCCGAGAGCCTGATGGCGGGTGGCCGCCCGCCGTGCCGGGTCTGCGGTGCGCCCATGGATCCCGAGGGGCACGCCTGCCCCCGGGCGAACTGACGGCGGTGGGGCCCGACCCCGTCCGCGCCCTGCTCGAGCAGGGCGACATCGAGATCGAGGGCCGGATGCCGTGGTCGTCCAACGGCACGTTCCTGTGCACGGTCACCGCGGGCGAGCAGTGGACGCGGGCGATCTACAAGCCCCGCCGGGGCGAGCGCCCCCTGTGGGACTTCCCCCGCGGCCTCGACCGCCGCGAGGTCGCCGCCCACGAGCTGAGCGAGGCGCTCGGCTGGGGCCTGGTCCCCCACACCGTGCTGCGGGACGGGCCTCTCGGCGTCGGCTCGGTGCAGCGCTTCGTCGACGCCGACTTCGAGCAGCACTACTTCACCCTCTACGAGTCGGGCCGCCACCACGACCGGATGCGGGCCATGTGCGCGTTCGACCTGGTGGCGAACAACACCGACCGGAAGAGCGGCCACTGCCTCGTGTCTGTGGGCGACGAGCTGTTCGGCATCGACCACGGCCTCTGCTTCCACGCGGACTTCAAGCTGCGCACCGTGATCTGGGAGTTCGCCGGCGAGCCCGTGCCCGACCACCTCCTCGCCGACCTCGAGCGCCTGCAGGCGTGCGGCTTGCCCGATGCGCTCGCCGACCTGCTCGACGTCGACGAGCAGGACGCCGTCCTCGACCGGGTCGGCATGGTCCTCGACCTCGGCCACTTCCCGCTCGACGAGAGCGGGCACCGCTACCCCTGGCCCCTCGTGTAGCACCACCCTCGAAACTGGCAGCGGCTCCGTTGCAGCCCCCACCGAAACTGGCAGCGGCTCCGTTGCAGATCAGCGGTCGCGGTCGATGCCCTCGCGGTGGTCGGCGTGGGCGTCGCCGCTCGACAGGTCGGCCATGCGCACGGGCCGGTCGGCGATCCACTGCTCGAAGGCAGCGACGGGCATGGGCCGGCTGAGCAGGTAGCCCTGGATGCGGTCGGCGCCGAGCTCGGCGAGCCGGCGGCGGACCTCGACGGTCTCGACGCCCTCCACGACCACGGTGAGCCCGAGGTGGTGGCCGAGGCTGACCATCGAGCGGACGATCGCCTCGTCGTTCTGGTTCGTCGTCAGGTCGAAGACGAAGGACTTGTCGATCTTGATCTCGGAGACCGGCAGCTTCCGCAGGTGGGCCAGCGAGGAGTAGCCGGTGCCGAAGTCGTCGATGGACAGCGACACCCCGAGGTCGTGGATGGCCTCGAGCGTGGTCATGGCCTCGGCGGCCTCGGTCATGATGCTCGACTCGGTGAGCTCGAGCGTGAGGGCACGGGGGTCGAGACCGGTCTCGTGCAGCACCCGCCGGATGGTCTCGGCGAAGGTGGCGTTGGCGAGGTTGCGGGCCGACAGGTTGACCGACACGTCGAGGTCCCAGCCCTGGGCCCGCCATCCGGCGCACGTGCGGGCGGCCGACGTCACCACGAACTCGGTGAGGGCGTCGATGGCGCCCGTGTACTCGGCCGCGGCGATGAACTGGTCGGGGCGCAGCTCGCCCAGACGCGGGTGGCGCCAGCGGACGAGCGCCTCGGCGCTGGTGACGAGGCCGCTCTCGATGTCGACCTGGGGCTGGAAGTGCACCTGCAGCTCGCCGGCCGGGATGGCGTCGCGCAGGTCGGCGGCGATGGCCAGGCGCTGCGGGTCGTAGGGGTCGCGGTCGGCGGCCCAGACCGTGACCCGGGTGCCCTCCAC
>DASUEE010000016.1:0-7351 GCA_036275235.1 Acidimicrobiales bacterium
TGGCATCTACCCCGAGAACCGCCCCATGAAGCCCACCGGCCGGCTCATCTTCGCCACTCTCGCCGGCATCAGACTGATCCCGGCGACCGCGACCGGGCCACCCGTGATCCCACGACCGACCGACACCCAGCTCCGGTTGCACGAGCTCCTCGGCACCGACCCACGAGCCCAACGCTGAACGTCCGACCACCACCATCACGGCACCGCTGCGAAGAAGCATGTGCGGAACACCGGCCTAGAGCGCGTCCTCGGTGTCCCGACGGCCGTGGACGCGCAGGCGCAGCCGGCACTCCGAGGTGTGCGGTGCACGCGTCTCGAGGCTGAGCACCTCGAGACCGTCGACGTGCTCGGCCAGCCCCTCGGCCATGCCCAGGTGCAGGGCGCAGACGGTGGCCGGGTCGATGGCAGCGGTGCTCTCGAAGGGGCACCGCCGCAACACGACGTCGACGCCCTCGGGCGAGGGCTCGAGCACCGGGTCGAAGCCGTCCCGGGCCATGACGTCGGCGACCACCGCGACGGCGTCCGAGCCGTCGGTCGCCGTCCGCGACCGGCCCTCGTCGAGGCCGACCTCGCGCGGCGAGCGTCCCGTGCGCAGGGCGGTGGCCAGCATGCGGGACAGTCGCTCGTAGGGGCCGACGACGCCCCAGCGGCTGTCGGCGGTCGGGGTCGGCTCGTAGACGAGCGGCGGTCGACCCGGACCGGATGGGGGCGCGACCGCCTCGCCGAGCAGGCCGGCGGCGACGAGCTTGGCCAGGTGCTGGCGCACGGCGTTCTGGTTCAGCGCCACCTCGGCCGCCAGCTCGGCCACCCCGACCGGTCGCCCGGCGTCGGCCACGTACCGGAAGATCCGGTGCCGTGACGGGTCGCCGAGGGCCCGGGCCTGCTCCTGGAGCGAGCGGTCGATGGTCACGGTCCCTCCGGGATCGTTGCGTGCGGAGTGTTCGGTGCGCGGTGGAGCGCGGATGCTCGGACCGCGAGCTCCAGCGCCCAGGCGGCGATCAACGCGGCGGCGACGGGCTCGGCGCCGGTGAGCAGTGTGACGGCGGCGACGTTGCCCAGGACGAGCGACGTCCAGGACCGGGTGGTCGCGAAGCCGGCCGAGAGCCGCTCGTGCCCGCCGGCCCGGATCACGGGGCCGAGGTAGGCCAGGGAGGCGACGAGCACCTGGGCGACGCCGCCGACCGCGAGCGCGGCGAGCACGCGTGTGGACGGGGCGCGGCCGTCGAGGTCGCCCGGCACCAGTGCCCCGATGGCCGCCACCCACCAGGCGGTGCCGGCGGCCAGCTGCACCAGGCGGGGCCCGGCCCAGTCGAGGTTGCGGCGGGTGACGTGGGGGAGCAGGGCGAGCGTGCCGAGCCAGCCGGCCAGCTGGGCGACGCGGCCGGCTGCCGCGAGCGCCCCGGCGTCGAGCAGCTGCCCGGTGGCGGTGAGGCCGACCCCGGCGGTGAGCACGGCGACGACGGTGCGGCGAGCCGTCGCCGACGCCCGGTCGTGCATGCGGGTCCGGGCCTGCGTGGCCGCGAAGGCCGGCAGCGTCCCGGCGATCACCACGCCGACGAGGCCGAAGAGGTTGGCGGTGACGTGAGCGGCCCGGACGTCGACCCACGCCGCCGTGGGCTCGCCGCCCACCATCCACACGCCGAGGGCGACGCCGGCGGCGGCGCAGCCGATCCCGGCGAGGTAGGCGTCGATCGACGGGTGGAAGCGGTCGGTGCGACCGGATCGACGGATCCCGAGCAGCCCGACGGCCAGGAGGCCGAGGCCGACGGCCACACCCAGACCGCCGGCGACGGCGAGGGCGGTCACGTCGAGCTCCCGTCCGAGCGCCACGCCCACGGCGCCGGCGCCGATCGTCCACCGCTGCGCCCCGACCAGCCGCTCGGCCGGGGCGGGGGCGGCGGACCAGGTGGCGGCGAGCATCTGGGTGGCACCGGCGATGGCCGACAGCACGCCGCCGACCAGGAACAGGTGCAGGGCCAGCCACGGCCCCTCACCCGCGCCGCTGGCGGCGGCCGAAGCCGCCGCCAGCAGGAACCCGATCGACACCCGCAGCGTCCCGGCGGCTTGGCGCTGCGCGTCGGCCACCCTCGTCGCGGACCGATCGGTCACGGTGCTCAATGCCCGCCGATGCCTTCGAGGTCCGGGTTCCCGGCGACGAAGAGGCCCATGGCGCCCTTGCTGGCGTTCGAGAACTTGTGGCTCACGAACGGGTAGACGCCCTCCTCGTCGAAGGTGAACTCGACGAAGCCGCCCTGGGCCGGCTGCAGGTCGAGCGCCTGGGCACCGCCGCGGCTGGCGTCGGGCCGCAGCTGGTAGGCGCCCTCCTTGAAGAGCGTGTCGAAGACGGTCCCGACGACGTGCCAGGAGCTGTTCTCCGACGGGCCGTTGTCGACCACCCAGGCCCGCACCCGCTCGCCGACCTCGATGCCGTCGATGGGGGCATGGGTGTACTGGTTGACGTAGCCGTTGAAGACGACGGCGTCCCACTCGTCCTGCTGCATCTTGGTGAGGTCGCCCGGCTCACCGTCGGCGCCCGTGTAGTACTCGTGCTGGACGAAGACGTACTCGTGGTCCACCGGCGCCAGGTCCGGCGGGTCGATCACGATCGCGCCGTGCATGCCGTTGCCGATGTGGTGCAGCGTCGGGGCGGTGCCGCAGTGGTACATGAACGCCCCGGCGTGCTTGGCCTCGAACTGGTAGACGAGCGACTCTCCGGGCTGGATCGTGCGCATCTCGTCGTTCCAGGCCACCTTGCTGGCGTGGAAGTCGAGCGAGTGGCCGATCTCGCCGTCGTTCACGATCGTGACCGTGAAGATGTCGCCGAGCTTGCCCCGCAGGGTGGGCCCGGGCACCTGGCCGTTGAAGGTCCAGACCTCCTGGGTGACACCCGGGGCGATCTCCTTGATCTCCTCGGTCATGTGCCAGGTGACCTCGTGGTTCGTCCCGCCGGGAGCGGGTGCCAGGGTCGGGTCGAACGGCTTCCAGTCACCGTCGGGCTCGGCGGCGAAGTCGATCTCGGCGCCGGAGCCGCTGCTGCCGCCCATGGAGCCGTGGCCGTCGGTCGAGGCCTGGTCACCGGTGGGCGCGGCGCCCTCGACGATGATGTCCATGACCATCCCGGACTCCTTGTGCCCGGGGACGGTGCACCACGCCTGGGTGGTCTCGCTCATGACGCCGAAGCTCTGCGTCACGGACTCGCCCGGGTCGAGCATCGGGGTGCCGGTGCCGTCGCCGAGCGCCAGGTCGTGGGGCATCGTGCCGTCGTTGGTGACGACGAGCGTGAGGTCGGTCCCGGCGGGGACCGTGATCGACGAGGGCTCGACGAAGAACTCGCCGAGGCTGACCTCGAGGGTGACGGGCTCTCCGGCCGCCACCTCCTGGCCGTCGTCGCCGTCGTCGGTGAGTGCCGCCACCCCGGCGCCGATGGCGACGAAGGAGACGATCAGCGCCAGCAGTGCGAAGGATGCGGTTGCGGCGAAGTACCGGTCAGCTCTTGACCACATGTTCATTGACCTCCGAGGTCGTGTCTGGAGAGATCTTCCAGCGTCCGGCGGAGAAACCTCAGGGCCCAACGGCGGCGGGCGGCGGGACCTTCGTCATGCTCCGGCTTCGTAGAGTGCCGCCGTGCCGAGGTCCCGCCCGCTGGTGCTCGTCGTCGCCTGCGCCCTGCCCGCGCTCACCGGCGCCTGCGGTGGCGGCGAGGCCGGCGACGCCGACGAGCTCGTGGTCCTGGCAGCCGCATCGCTGACCGACGCGTTCGGCGAGCTGGGCGAGGTGTTCGAGGACCAGCGGGGTGTGGCGGTCACGTTCAGCTTCGGCGGTTCCTCGTCCCTGCGGGAGCAGATCCTCGAGGGCTCGCCCGCCGACGTCTTCGCGTCGGCGAGCCCCGGACCCATGGCCGATCTCGTCGAGGCCGGGGCGGTCGGGGACCCGGTGACCTTCGCGACGAACCGGCTCCAGATCGTCGTGCCGGCCGGGAACCCGGGCGGGGTCCGGGACCTCGGCGACCTCGCACGCGACGAGCTCCTGGTGGGGCGGTGCGCGCCGGAGGTCCCCTGCGGGGAGGTCGCTCGCCGGGTCCTCGAGGAGGCGGGCGTCGACGCCGCCCCCGACACCGAGGAGCCGGACGTGCGTGCCCTGCTGGTGAAGGTCGCCGAGGGCGAGCTCGACGCCGGTCTCGTCTACGTCACCGACGTCCGCAGCGCCGGGGACCGCGTGGAGGGGATCGACCTCGACGAGGCCGGGGCCACGACCGACTACCAGATGGCGGTCGTGGCGGGCAGCGCCCGGTCCGGGCTGGCGTCCGAGTTCGTGTCGCTCGTGCGCAGCCGGCGGGGGCAGCAGGTCCTGCAGTCGTACGGCTTCTCGGAACCGTGAACCCCTCCGCACCGCCGCCGCGCCGAGAGGTGCGCCACCGGGCACCGCTGGTGCTGGTCGCCCCGGCGCTGCTGGCGCTGGGGTTCCTGCTGCTCCCGCTCGTCGGCCTCCTGCAGCGGGCGCCGTGGAGCGACCTGGGTCCGCTGCTCGGCGAGCCGATCGTCACCGACGCCCTGCGCCTCAGCGTCCTCAGCGCCACGGCGGCGACGGTGCTCAGCCTCGCGGTCGGCGTCCCCCTCGCCTGGCTGCTGGCCCGGGTGCCCTTCCGCGGCCGATCGGTCGTCCGGGCGCTCGTCCTGCTCCCGATGGTCCTCCCGCCGGTGGTGGGCGGCGCCGCCCTGCTGTTCGCGCTGGGCCGGCGGGGCCTGGTGGGCGAGCCGCTGCACGAGGCCACCGGCTTCCTCCTGCCGTACTCCACCTGGGGTGTGGTGGCCGCGAACGCCTTCGTGGCCATGCCCTTCCTGGTCGTGACCGTGGAGTCGGGCCTGCGGGGGGCCGACCGCCGCCTCGAGGACGCGGCGGCGACCCTCGGCGCCGGCCGCTGGACCGTCCTGCGACGGGTGACCCTGCCGGGAGCGCTGCCGGCGGTGCTCGCCGGCGCCGCGCTGTGCTGGGCGCGGGCGCTCGGGGAGTTCGGCGCCACCGTGACCTTCGCCGGCAACCTCCAGGGGCGGACCCAGACCCTGCCCCTGGCCGTCTACCTGGCCCTCGAGTCCGATCGCGAAGCGGCCATCGCCCTGTCGCTCGTCCTCGTCGCCGCGTCGCTCGCCGTGCTGATCCCGCTGCGCGATCGCTGGATGCGCTGATGCTCGACGCCCGCACCGTCCTCACCGTCGGCGACCTCGAGCTCGACGTGGAGCTGGCCGTGGGCGACGGCGAGGTCGTCGCACTGCTCGGCCCCAACGGCGCCGGCAAGACCACGGTGGTCCGGGCGCTCGCTGGCCTGGCGCCGCTCGAGGCCGGCCACGTCCGCGTCGACGACCGGACGCTCGACGACCCGTCCCGCGGCACCTTCGTGCCCCCGGAGGCGCGCCCCGTCGCGGTCGTCTTCCAGGACCACCTGCTGTTCCCCCGCATGAGCGTGCTGGAGAACGTGGCGTTCGGCCTCCGATCGCGCGGCGTGCGCCGGCACGAGGCCCGGGACGCCGCTCGGGCGTGGCTCGACCGGGTCGGGCTCGCCGACCGCACCTCGGACCGACCGGCCCAGCTGTCGGGCGGTCAGGCGCAGCGGGTGGCGCTCGCGAGGGCGTTGGTCACCGAGCCCCGGTTGCTCCTCCTGGACGAGCCGCTCGCCGCCCTCGACGCCACCACCCGCCTCCAGGTGCGCTCGGAGCTGCGGCGGCACCTCGACGGCCTGTCCGGTGCCCGCCTGCTCGTCACCCACGACCCCGTCGACGCCCTCGTCCTCGCCGACCGCCTCGTCGTCCTCGAGCGCGGCCGGGTCACCCAGTCCGGCACGCCGGCAGAGGTGGCGGCACGGCCGGCGTCGCGGTTCGTCGCCGACCTGGTCGGGCTCAACCTGTTGCACGGCGCGGCCGCCGGCGAGCACCTGGTGCGCCTCCCGGCGGGCGGCGAGCTGGTGGTCGCCGAGCCCCCGCCGGCCGGTCCGCTGGCCCTGGCCATCCGCCCGCAGGCGGTCGCCCTCCACCGCACGGCGCCGGAGGGCAGCCCCCGCAACGCCTGGCAGGCCACGGTGGTCGAGGTCGAGGGCAGCGGCGATCGCGTGCGCGTGACCCTGGGCGGGTCGGTGCCGCTGACGGCGGAGATCACGGCCGCCTCGGCGGCGGCGCTCGGCGTGGTGCCGGGGGAGCGGGGGTGGGCGACGGTGAAGGCCGTCGACGTGGACGTCTACCCGTCCTGATCGAGCGCGCGCCGCGAGCGCACCGTGGTGGTGCCGGCGCGGCGGTCGTGCTCGACCTGCAGGTCGTCGACGAGGGCTTCGACGATCACGAAGCCGCGCCCGCCGCCCCGCAGCGGGTCGTCCAGGTCCCAGCGGTCCTCGGCGGCGACCCACTCGCCCGTCTCGTTGCGGACCTCGAGGACGACCTCGGTGCCGTCGATGCAGGCGAGGACGTGCACCGTGCCCGGCGGCGACCCTCCGCTGGCTCGCACCGCGTTGGCGAGCAGCTCGCTCAGCACGATGGTGAGGTCCTCGACGGCGCTGTCGTCGAGGGTCGCCCGGCTCAACCACGCCGCGAACTCCGTGCGGGCAGGGGCGATCATCGCGGCGTCCGCCGGGTAGGCGGCCGCGTGTTCAGTGATGCGCTGCGGGGGTCCGGGCATGGCATCCGATCGCGAACTTGGTTGGCTGGCCGTGGGGGTCCCGCCACCCTTACCCGTTCCCGAGCAGGTCATTCGCCCTTTCCGCGCAGATCCTCAGCCGGGGGTGCGGACCCGGAGCCGGTCCTCGAGCGGGTCGGCCGCCAGGAGCGAGCTCACGAGCGCCTGGGCCTCACCGATGGCCTCGTCGAGGAGCGCCGCGGCCTCCCGGTCGGCGCCGGCTTCGAGGCGCCACTTCGCGACCGCCAGGCGCTGGAGGATGGCGTCGTTCACCTCCGCGGCGTCGCGCCGCCTGGCGTCGGCGACCGCGACCGCGGTCCGGGCTCGCGAGGCGGCGTCGGCTGCGTCCGCGGCGGCCCCCACGAGCACGCCGAGGAGCAGCATCGGCAGGACGCGGGTGCCCCAACCGACCAGCCCGAAGGAGGTCTCGGGGTGGCCGAGGGCCCACGCCCACAGCAGGCCGCCGGCGCCCACGGATGCGGCGGTGCCCACGGCCTGGCCGAACGCCATGGCGGCGAGGGCCACCGGGAACGCGTACAGGAGCCCGGCGCCGTCATCCGCGTGGTCGACCACGACGCGCAGCACGGTGACCACGACGAAGGTGGTGACCGTCACCGCGGCGGCGAGCCGGGGGTGCTGCCGGAACCACGGTCCGCGTGCGGGCAGGGCGGGCATGACCCCAGTGTCGGGTGCC
>DASUEE010000017.1:0-6692 GCA_036275235.1 Acidimicrobiales bacterium
CCGGGCGACGTGCTGGCCACCGCCGACGAGCAGTCGATGCGGTCGGTGGCCGACGCCGGTGCCCTCGACGGCGGCTCCGAGGTCTTCGCGACCAACCGGATCGTGCTCGCGGTCCCCACGCGCGACGACGCCCGGGTCACCGCGGTGGCCGACCTCGCCGACCCCGGCGTCCGGTACGTCGTGTGCGTCCCCGAGGCCCCGTGCGGTCACGTCGCCCGGGCCGCCCTCGCCGCGAACGGGGTCGACGCCGCCCCGGCCAGCGAGGAGGTCGACGTGAAGGCGGTGCTGACGAAGGTCCGGCTCGGCGAGGCCGACGCCGGCCTCGTGTACGCCACCGACGTCCGCGCCGCCCGCGACGCCGTGCGCGCCCTGGAGCTGTCCGGCGGCGCGGCCACCGTCACCCGCTACGCCGTCGCGGTGCTGGGCGACGCCGAGGAGCCGGAGCTGGCCCGGGACTGGGTCGACCTGCTCACCTCGGACGCGGGCCGGGCGGTGCTCGACGACGCCGGGTTCGGCCGACCGTGAGCGACGTGCGCGCGCCCGACGCCACGGCCGCCCCGGCACGCGGCCGGGGGCACGGCGCGGCGCTCGGGCGGGCGCCGTACCGCCTGATCCTGCCCGCGGTGCTCGCCGCCGCCTTCCTCGCCGTCCCCGTCGCCGGCCTGCTCGTCCGGGCCCCCTGGCGCGACCTTCTGACCCGGCTCGGCGACCCGGTCGTCCTCGACGCCCTCCGCGTCTCGCTGGTCACCTCGCTGGCCGCCGTGACGATCGTGGTGGCCGTCGGGATCCCGCTGGCCTGGGTGCTGGCCCGCACCGACGTCCCGGGCCGGGCGCTGCTGCGCGCGCTCGTGGTGGTGCCGCTCGTGCTGCCGCCGGTCGTCGCCGGCGTGGCCCTCCTCGCGGCGTTCGGCCGGCGCGGGATCATCGGCGGCCCGCTGCACGACCTGTTCGGGGTCACTCTCTCCTTCAGCACGGCGGCGGTCGTGCTGGCGCACGCGTTCGTCGCCCTCCCCTTCTTCGTGCTCGCCGTCGAGGGCGCGCTGCGGGCCACCGATCCTGAGCTCGACGTGGTCGCCGCGACCCTCGGCGCGAGCCGCTGGACGACGTTCCGGCGGGTCTCGCTGCCGCTCGCCGGGCCGGGGGTGCTCGCCGGCCTGGTGCTGGCCTGGGCCCGCGCGATCGGCGAGTTCGGCGCCACCATCACCTTCGCCGGCAACTACCCCGGCGTCACCCGGACGATGCCGAACGCGATCTACGTCGAGCTGCAGCACGACCCGGACGCCGCCGTGCTGCTGTCGGTGCTGCTGCTCGCGGTGTCGGTGGCGGTGCTGGTGCTGCTGCGCGAGCGCTGGTTCGACCCGGCCGTGGCGGGGGTGCGCCGGTGATCGACGCGCACGTGGTCGTACGTCGACCCGACCACACGACCGACGTCCGGCTCGAGGCCCGGCCCGGCGAGGTGGTCGCCGTGATCGGCCCCAACGGCGCCGGCAAGTCGACGTTCCTGCGCGCCCTCGCCGGCGTCGTCCCGCTCGACGCCGGCCACGTCGTCGTGGACGGCAGGACCTGGGAGCGGGCCGGCGGCGAGCGCCTCCCGGCGGCCCGGCGCGGCGTCGGCGTGGTGTTCCAGCGGCAGCTGCTCTTCCCCCACCTCGACGCGCTCGCCAACGTGGCGTTCGGTCCCCGCGCCCGGGGCGCCACCCGGTCCGCGGCCGAGGCCACCGCGCGGGACTGGCTCGGCCGGCTGGGCGTCGGCGACCTCGCGCACCGCCGGCCCGCGGAGCTCTCCGGTGGGCAGGCCCAGCGGGTCGCCGTGGCGCGGGCCCTGGCCACCGACCCGGCCGTGCTGCTGCTCGACGAGCCGCTCGCGGCGCTCGACGTCGGAGTGGCCGGCGCGCTGCGCCTCGAGCTGTCCCGCCACCTCGCGGCGTTCCCCGGCGTGACGGTCCTGGTCACCCACGACGCCCTCGACGCGATGACGCTGGCCACCCGGGTCCTCGTCGTCGACGAGGGCAGGGTGGCCCAGGACGGCACCCCCGCCGAGGTCGCCGCCCGGCCGGCGACCGAGCACGTCGCGCGCCTGGTCGGCCTCAACGTGCTGCGCGGCCGGGCGCAGGGCACGCTCGTCACGTTGGCGGACGGGTCCGAGCTCGTCACCGTCACCGAGGCCACCGGGCCGGTCAGTGCCGTCTTCTCCCCGGCCGCCGTCACGCTGGCGATCGAGCCGCCGACAGGCTCCGCGCGCAACCGCTGGCAGGGCACGGTTCTCTCGGCCTCGCCCCACGGCGCGGCCGTGCGCGTGCTGCTCGACGTCGCCGGCGGGCTGCTGGCCGACGTCACGCCGGCGAGCGCCGCGGCACTCGACCTCGCGCCCGGCCGTGCGGTCTGGGCGTCGGTCAAGGCGACCGAGATCGTGGTCAACGGACCCGCCCCGGAGCATCGGCTACCCTCAGGCCATGTCTGACGCGCCGTACCTCAGCCCCGGACTCACCGCCGCCCACGAGGCCCCGGACCGGAACCTCGCCCTCGAGCTCGTCCGGGTCACCGAGGCCGCCGCGATGGCCGCCGGCCGCTGGGTCGGCCGGGGCGACAAGAACGGCGCCGACGGCGTCGCGGTGAACGCGATGCGCGCGCTCATCTCCACCGTCGGGATGCGGGGCGTCGTGGTCATCGGCGAGGGCGAGAAGGACAACGCCCCGATGCTCTTCAACGGCGAGGAGGTCGGCGACGGCAACGGCCCGGACTGCGACGTCGCGGTCGACCCGATCGACGGCACCACGCTGGCAGCCAAGGGGATGACCAACGCCATCTCGGTCATGGCGGTCGCCCCGCGCGGCTCGATGTACGACCCCTCCGCGGTGTTCTACATGGAGAAGCTGGTCACCGGCCCGGAGGCCGCCGACGTGGTCGACATCCGCTACCCGGTGGCCGAGAACATCCACCAGGTCGCGAAGGCCAAGGGCAGCACGCCCGAGGACGTCACCGTCGTGCTGCTCGACCGGCCGCGGCACGCCAAGATCGTCGAGGAGGTCCGGGCGACCGGCGCCCGCATCAAGTTCATCAGCGACGGCGACGTCGCCGGCGCGATCATGGCGGCCCGTCCCGACACCGGCATCGACCTGCTGCTCGGCGTCGGCGGCACCCCCGAGGGCATCATCACCGCCTGCGCGATGAAGTGCCTCGACGGCGTGATCCAGGGCCGGCTGTGGCCCAAGGACGACGAGGAGCGGCAGCGCGCGGTCGACGCCGGCCACGACCTCGACCGGGTGCTCGCGACCGAGGACCTGGTGACCGGCGACGACGTGTTCTTCGTGGCCACCGGGATCACCGACGGCGAGCTGATGCGCGGCGTCCGCTACCGCGCCGGCGGCGCCACGACCCACTCCCTGGTCATGCGCTCGCGCAGCGGGACGATCCGCTCCATCACCTCCGAGCACAAGCTCCACAAGCTCAAGGCCTACGCCGCCGTCGACTTCGAGCGCTGAGCCGTGACCGCGCCGTTCGTGGTCGTCGGCGAGGCGCTGGTCGACGTGGTCGTCCCCCCGGACGGGGAGACGACCCACGCCCCCGGCGGCTCCCCGATGAACGTCGCGGTGGGGCTGTCCCGACTCGGGGTGCCGGCGCTGCTGGTCACCGAGCTCGGCGACGACGCGCACGGCGAGCTCGTGGCCGAGCACCTGCGCGCCAGCGACGTGGCGCTCGCGCCCGGGTCCGTCCGGGGAGGGCACCGCACGAGCACCGCGACCGCCCGGCTCGCCGCCGACGGGGCCGCGAGCTACGAGTTCGACCTGACCTGGGAGCTGGCCTCGGCCTCGCTGCCCGACGAGCTCGCCGGGCTGCACGTCGGCTCGCTGGGCACGGCGCTCGCCCCCGGCCGGGAGTCGGTCCTGGCGCTGCTGGCCGAGGCCGCCGGCCGCGACGTCCTGGTCACCTACGACCCGAACGTCCGCGCCGGGTTGCTGCCCTCGTGGCACGACGTCGCCCGCGTCGCCGCCGACGTGGACGTGGTCAAGATGAGCGACGAGGACCTCGACCACCTCCGCCCCGAGGAGTCGCTGCAGGCCGTGGCGCGCGAGGTGCTCGACAACGGGCGGACCAGGCTCGTCGTGGTCACCCGCGGCGGTTCCGGGGCCGTCGGCTTCACCGCGCAGGGCAGCGCCGAGGTGCGGGCGCCGCGCACGGAGGTCGTGGACACCGTCGGCGCCGGCGACTCGTTCATGGCCGCGCTGATCGCCGTACTCCTGGGCTGGGGGGACCCGCACGAGCTAGCGCCGGACCGGCTGCGGACGCTGCTCGAGTCCGCCGCGCACGCCGCCGCGGTGACCGTCAGCCGGCGGGGGGCTAACCCGCCGAGGCGTGCGGAGCTGCCCGCAGGGTGGGGCGAGGGCTGAGCGCCTGCTGGCGGGTCCGGTGGTCGGCGAGCGCCCCGGTCACCACGTCGAGCACGACCGGGTCGTAGGCCATCCCGAGGTGGCTGGTGCGCACCTCGACCGTCCGGGCCTGCGGGTCCAGGCACGCGCGCCAGTCGATGATGCCGTCGCGGCGCGAGAACACCGAGGTGAAGCCGACCGCCCGGTGCAGCGGTGCGGTCGCCTGCTCCCAGCTGAGCTTCGCGCAGTCGCCCGACGTGCAGTCGGCGCCCATCACCCGGCCCAGCCCGAGGCGCTGGAGGCGCACGATCACGGCGAGGTCGAGCAGGAGCAGCGAGTGCGCTGCCCCCGGCGCCAGCAGCGGGCTGCCGAGCGTCACGATCTGGTCCACCAGGTCGGGCCGGCGGGCCGCGACCCCGCGGGCCAGCAGCCCGCCCAGGCTGTGACCGACGATGGTGACCTTGCGGTCACGCTTGAGGGCGATCGCCTCGATCCGGCGCTCGAGGCTGTCCGAGGCCTCCTGGGTGCAGCCGACGTTGGCGTGCATCGTCGAGCGGTACGTGCGATGCCCCAGCCGGCGCAGGTGGCGCGCCATCAGCCCCAGCGAGCCGTCGCCGGCCATGAACCCGGGCACCAGCACGACCGGCTGGAGCCCCGCCTCGGGGACCCGGGTCGCGTACGGGCGTCGCCGGTGGTCGCGCTGCGCGGCGGAGTGGCGACGCACGAAGCGCACCGCCTCGGTCACGGCACTGCCCTCGCGTGCCAGCGCGCGCAGTCCCCTCGGCCCGGTGAAGCCGGGGGGACACAGGAACGAGCCCACGGGTGACGTCACAATGTGACGGTAACCACATTTACCGGGATCCATGCGCACCGACGCATGTTCGTTATGTGGCGTCTGGACGGGCCTTCGTACACTGGCCGGTAACTTCTGCCGCCACGACGGGAGGTCGCATGACCGCCGACCAGGGCACCAGCCACCACGGCCACCCCGACGCGGATCCGGGCCTGCGCGGGGCCGGCACCGTCCCCGCGCCGAGCGAGGAGCGGTTCGTGCAGGTCGGCGGCGACCTCGAGCTGTGCTACCAGACGTTCGGCGACCCCGACGACGAGGCGATCCTGCTGGTGATGGGGCTCGGCGGGCCGATGACGTGGTGGGACCCCGAGCTGTGCCGGCGCCTGGCCGCCCGCGGCTACCACGTCATCCGCTACGACAACCGCGACACCGGGCGCTCGAGCCGGGTCCGGGGCCGGATCCGGCACCGCCACATCGTGCGGGCCTTCCTGGGGCGGAGGATCGAGGCGCCGTACTCCCTGGTGGACATGGCGCACGACGGCATCGCCCTGCTCGACCACCTGGGCCACCGCCGCGCGCACGTCGTCGGTGTCTCCATGGGCGGCATGATCGCCCAGACGATGGCCGTGCACTTCCGGGACCGGGTCGCGTCGCTGACCTCGATCATGTCCACGACCGGGCGGCGCACCGTCGGCTGGCAGGACCCGCGGCTGGCCCCGATGATGCTCGTGCAGCGCTCCTCCCGCGAGGCGTACATCGAGACGTCCGCGAAGCTGTGGAAGATCATCGGCTCCCCGGCCTATCCCGACACCGCGGAAGCCGTGAAGGAGCGCGCGGCCGAGACGTGGGACCGGGGTGTCTCCCGGGCCGGCGTCGGCCGCCAGATCGCCGCGATCCTCACCCAGCCGGACCGGACCCGCGAGCTGCGCACGCTCGACCTGCCGACGCTGGTGGTGCACGGACTGGCCGACAAGATGGTGCACGTCTCCGGCGGGCGGGCGACCGCGCGGGCGATCCCGGGGGCCGAGCTGCTGCTGGTGCCCGGCATGGGGCACGACCTGCCCGGGGCGCTCACGGACACGTTCGTGGACGCGATCGTCCGCACCGCCGCCCGCGCCCGCTAGCGTCATACGTCCGGCGGCCTATGGCGCCCGGAACGTATGACGTCCGGCGGGGTCAGTCGGGGACGAGCGCGACCAGCTCCTCGAGCGCCTCGGCGAGGTAGCGCACCAGGTTCCAGACGTCGGGCACCATCTCCCGGCAGGCGATGAGCCCGAAGTCCAGGTGGCCGTCGTAGGACAGCAGCGTGATGTTCAGCCCGCCCGTCCAGTCGGTCACCGCCGACGCCGGATAGAGGCCCTCGGCCCGGGCACCGGCGAGGTACAGCGGCACCTGCGGCCCGGGGATGTTGCTGACGAACAGGTTGAAGAGCACGCCCGGCACGGTGGCGGCCCGGAACAGGGTGCGCGCGACCTGCCCCGAGAGCGCCGTCGGGACCACGGTCGACAGGTCCTGGTAGAGCGAGGGGGGCG
>DASUEE010000018.1:0-2611 GCA_036275235.1 Acidimicrobiales bacterium
ACCGTGTGGCGGCCGAACACCTCGTCCACCGGCTGGGGCGAGCCGAAGAGCCGCTCGAGCCGACGGTGGGCGTCGCCCGGGTTCGACCACTCCTGCAGCACGACCCGGTCGTGGAGCTGCCAGCCGCACACCTGGGTGCCCGGGGCGGGCTCGGCCGGCGGTCGGCTCTCGTACGGGTCGACGGCGAGCGTCCGGGTGCCCGAGCGGCCGAGCCGCTCCCAGATCGGTGCCGGGGCGTGCAGCTCGCCCATGTACCGCGCCCGCTGCGACGAGGCGTCCCACTGGAACGGGTAGAAGAGGCCGTGGTCGCCGAGCTCGACGCCGCTGTACAGCGTGTGCTGGGCGCCGGCGGCGAACTGGGTGGCAGGCGCGTCGAGGTCGTGCCACACGCCCCGCTCGCGCAGGCCGGCGAGGTTCGGGAGGCGGTCGTCCGCGAGGAGGCGTCCGAGCAGCGACGCGCTGGCCGCGTCGAACTGGAGGATGGTCAGCACGAGGGCTCCCGGAGGTCGGGGACGGGCACGGGGGCGCCGCCGGCGCCGGCGCTGGTCCGGGCGGCGTCGACCACGCACATGGCGGCGAGGCCGTCGGCGGCAGTGGCGAGCTGGCCGGGGCCGGCGCCGCGCACGGCGCCCGCGAACGCGTCGAGCTCGGCGGCGAGCGAGACGACGAGGGGGTGGACGGGGGAGCGCCCGGCGGCGCGATGGCGCAGGGCACGCACCCGGCCGGCGACCGCGTCGAGCGGACCGCCGGTGCGGTGCGCGGCCAGCTCGCGGTCGGCGGCGTCGCGCACGACGACGCGCTCCTCGTGGAGGGCATCGGCCGACGCGACGACGCGCGCCCGGCCCCGCCCGAGGCCGAGCTGGAGCTCGGCGTGGTCCGGGTGCACCTCGGTCGCGGCCATCGACGTCACGTCGCTGCCGGTGAGCCAGCGCGCCAGGTCGACGAGGTGCGGCACGAGGTCGAGGAGGACCTCGTCGCGCACGGTGTGCGCCGACCAGCTCGCCCGTCGGTAGCGGATCGCCAGGTCGAGGTCGAGCGGCCCGGTGGCGGGCACCGCCGGACGGAGCGGGGCGATCGCGGGGTCGAAGCGGCGGTTGAAGCCGACGAACACGCCGTCGCCGAGCGCGGCCAGGGCGGCGGCGCCGATGGCGTCGGGGGCCGGGGGCTTCTCGACGAGGACCGGCAGCCCGGCGGCGACCACGCGCTCGGCGTCGGCGAGGTGGGCGGTCGCAGGAGTGGCGAGCACGACGGCGTCGACCGCCGAGCCGGCGAGGAGCGACGGGAGGTCCGGGTACGACCCGACGGCGGTGCCGGCCAGCGACGCGACGTGGGAGCGACGTCCGGGATCGGGGTCGGCGACGGCCACGACCTCGACGTCGACCGAGCGGGCCGCCGCCGGCACGTGGCCGAGCTCGGCCAGCCGCCCGCACCCGACGAGGCCGAGGCGGACGGGGTCGGAGACGCTCACGCCTCGGCCCCGAGCGCCGGCACGCGACCGGGGGCGACGTCCGATCGACGGGCGACGCCGCGCAGGCCGAGGACGACGCCGACGGGCACGGCGGCGACGGCCACGAGGTGGTGGAGCCCGTGCAGCGCGATGCCCGCCAAGGCGTGGGCGGGCCCGAGGCGGCGCAGCAGCAGCCCGTAGAAGCCGGCGTTCAGGCCGACCAGCGCCGCGACGCCGGCAGCGACCACGGGCACCAGCGCGAGCAGGGCGGCCACCACGGCGACGACGGACGCCACGGCGCTGAGGCGGTGGCGCCACCCGCAGTTCAACGTCCCGGACAGCCGGCGCTGGCGGACCTGCAGCGACACCCACGGCACGGCACGTCGCGCGAAGTCGGTGGTGACCATCGAGCGAAGCGTCCAGACCTTGAGGTGGGTCCCGAGGATGGCGGGATCGAGCGCCGCCGTGTGGCCGGCGGCGCGGAGGCGCTCGCCGAGCTCGATGTCCTCGATCGACGGGTGCGGGTACCGCGCCTCGTCGAAGCCGCCCACCGCCAGGAACGCCTCGCGCCGCACGGCACCCAACCCGGTCCAGAACGTCTCGGCCGGTCCGGCGCTGCGGTGGTGCACGTGGTGGTGGAGCAGGTTGCGGAACGCCGACACGACGCTGCGGTGGTCCGGCGAGTCGTCGTAGGAACCGAACACCGCCCCGAGATCCGGCGACCCGTCGAGCGTGCGGCGGATCCGGCCGAGGGCGTCGGGGTGGACCTCGACGTCGGCGTCGACGAACACGACCACGTCGCCCACCGCACGGGCGGCGCCGTCGTTGCGGGCGGCGGATGCGGACAGGGACGGATCGGTGACCACCAGGACCTCGTCGGCCCGGTCGTCCGAGGCGGACAGCGAGGCGAGGCAGCGGTCCAGGGTGGGCGGGTCGTCCGTGGCGGGCACGACGACCGACAGGGTGATCACCCGTCCGACCGTACGAGATGAGGCAGGCCTAACGCCAGGATCAGCCGGCTGGCACCACCTGGCAGCGGGCGGCGAACGCCTCCCACCGCCCGACGCGGCCGAGCTCGACGGTGCCCGGCGTGCTCCGGGCCAGCTCGGCCGCCCGCCGCGACTCGAGCAGGAGCACGGCACGACCGTCGGGCACGGCCCGCTC
>DASUEE010000019.1:0-3083 GCA_036275235.1 Acidimicrobiales bacterium
CCGGTGATCATCGGCTTCGGCATCAACTTCTACGCGCTGGGCGCGTTCCTCGCCGCGGTGATCCTCACCGGCCAGCTCATGGCCAACTTCCTGTCGAACTCGGGCGGCGCCTGGGACAACGCCAAGAAGTACATCGAGGACGGCCACGAGGGCGGCAAGGGGTCCGAGGCCCACAAGGCGGCCGTCATCGGCGACACCGTCGGCGATCCGTTCAAGGACACCGCCGGTCCTGCCCTCAACCCGCTGATCAAGGTCATGAACCTCGTCGCCCTGCTCATCCTCCCGGCCGTGATCAACCTGCAGGACGACGACGGCGCCCGCTACGCGATCGCCGGCGTCGCGCTCATCGTGCTGCTCGGAGCCATCGCGTTCTCCAAGCGCACGGCCGGCGGGTTCGACACCGAGGCGGAGCCGTCGCTCGGGGCGATCACCGGTCACGCCGTCGCCGACGGGGACACCCCCCAGAAGCTGGCCGTCGACGCGCTCGACCGCTGGATCCTCGACCTCGGCGACGACGACGCCGCCCTCCGGGCGCAGCTGCGCGAGGCGAAGGCGTCCCTGGAGACCAGCTGAGCCACGCCGGAGCGGCGGCGGGGGTCGTCCTCGCCGCCGCCGCCGTGGGCGTCGCCACGGGCCTCGGGCTCCTCGTCGACGCGGACGCGACCGCTGCGGCGCTGCTGCTGGTGCTGACCGTCCAGCTGGTCGCCCTGCGCGGCGTCGCGGCCGGCCTGGCGGCCGCGCTGCTCGGGGCGGGCGCGTTCAGCTGGTTCCACATCGAGCCCCGGGGCGATCTGGTGCTCCTCGGGACCCGCGACGAGGTGCTGGCCCTCGGGGTCTTCGTCGCCGTGGCCTCGACCGCGGCGGTCCTCCTGCACCGGGTGCAGCGCGCCGACCGGGCCGCGGTCGACGCCGACGCCCGGGCTGACCGGGCGGCGGCGGAAGCGCAGGCCAGCGCCCGCCGAGCCGCGCTGTTCGCCAGCGTGGGCCATGACCTGCGGACCCCGCTCGCCGGGATCCGCGCCGGCATCGACGCCATGTCCGGCCCGACGGGGTCCGACCCGGTCGCCCGTGAGGCGCTGCGCGGGGCGGTCGCGGGCGAGACGCGCCGCATCGAGCGGGTGCTCGAGCGGATCCTGCAGGTGGCGCGCCTCGACACCGGCACGATCGAGCTCGACGCCGAGCCGATCGACGTCGTCGGCATCGTGCAGGCGTGCGTGGTCCGGGTGGACCCGGACCAGCGCTGCACGCTCGGTCTGCGCCCTCCCGATCGGCAGATCGTCGGTGATCCGATCCTGCTCGAGCAGGCGGTGGGCAACGTCGTCGAGAACGCGCTCCTGCACGGCGGCGACGGCCCGGTGGAGATCACCGGCGCCAGCGAGGCGGGCTGCTACCGGCTCGCGGTGCGCGACCACGGCTCCGGCGCCGACGACGGGCTGCGCGCCGCCCTCGACGGCCCGCTCGGCGCGTCCTCGCCGGGGCGAGCGGGGCAATCCGGCCTCGGGCTGCAGATCGCCCGCACGATCGTGGAGGCCCACGGCGGTCGCATCCGCTGGCAGCGTGCGCCGGGGGACGGCGCGGTCGTCGAGCTGGAGGTGCCGGAGCGTTGACCGACCTGCTGCTCGTCGAGGACGACCCGACCCTCGGGCTGGCCCTCGGCGCCACGCTCCGTGATGCGGGCTTCGAGGTGCGGGTCGCCACGACCGGAGGCGACGCGCTGGCCGCGGTGGCGGGGCAGCCACCTGCGATCATCGTGCTCGACCTCGGGCTCCCCGACGTCGACGGCGCCGACGTGCTCGGCCAGCTGCGTGCCGGCAGCGACGTACCGGTGGTGGTGCTGACCGCGCGCGACGAGCGGGACGTGAAGCTGGCGCTCCTGCGCGACGGTGCCGACGACTACCTGACCAAGCCGTTCGACTCCGAGGAGCTGGTGCTGCGCGTGCACGCCGTCCTGCGCAGGGCGCATGGCCGAGCGCCCCGGCGCGTCCGGGCCGGCGACGTCGTGGTCGACCTCGACGCCGGGGAGCTCGTGCACGACGACGCCACCGTCACCCGGCTCACGCCCACCGAGCTGCGCCTGCTCGAGGTGCTGACCGGCGCCCAGGGTCGCATCATCCCCCACGACGAGCTGCTGCGGTCCGTGTGGGGCGAGGCCTACGGGACGGAGTCGGAGTACCTCCGCACGTTCGTGGCCCAGCTGCGACGCAAGCTGCGGGACGACGCATCCCGCCCGCACGCCATCCAGACCCACCCGGGCGTGGGCTACCGCTGGATCGGCTCCTCCTCGTCCTGAGGGGCGAGCAGGACCACCTCCACGCGCCGGTTCGCCGCCCGGCCCTCCGCGTCGCCGTTGGACGCCAGCGGCTCGGTGTCGGCGCGGCCCGCGGCGGTCAGCCGGCGCGGGTCGACGCCGCGCCCGACGAGGGCGCGCACGACGGCGGCGGCGCGGTCCGTCGAGAGCTCCCAGTTCGTCCGCTCGCCCGACGTCGGGCGGTCGTCGGTGTGCCCTTCGACGAGGATGTCCCCGGGGCCCGCCGCGAGCTCGGCGGCGAGCACGCCCACGACGTGCTCGCCGGCCGACGGGAGGACGGCGGACCCGGAGGCGAAGCGCAAGCCGTCGCTGGGGAGGCGCACGACCACGGCCCCGCCCTCCACCGCGACCTGGGCGCCGGCCACGGAGCCGAGGTGGTCCCTCAGCGACGCAGCGAGCTCCTCCGCCGGCGCGACCGCCGGCACCGGTGCCCCGACCTCGCGGTCGGAGACGAGCTCCGGTCCGCCCTCGAGGATGCCGGCGCCGCCGCCGGCGGACGCGCCCTCCGCGAAGCGGCGGTACTTCGCCAGGTCGGTCTGCCCGATGGCGAACAGGATGATGAACAGCGCCATGAGCAGCGTGATCATGTCCGCATAGGTGATCAGGTAGCGCTCGTGGTTCTCGTGCTCCTCGTGCTCGACCGGGAACGCGTCGGGCGGCTCGGCGCTCATGCGGCCCTCGGCACCGTGGACACGACGGCGGCGTCGTCGAGCGGGAGGTGGGCCACGAGGCGCTCCCGGATCACGGTCTGCGAGGCGCCCTGCCCGAGCAGGTC
>DASUEE010000020.1:0-4963 GCA_036275235.1 Acidimicrobiales bacterium
CCCCTGACGACACCGGAGGCACGAACCATGGCTGACATGCCGAACAACAAGGACGATGCGAAGGGCCGCCTGAAGGAGGCCGCCGGCAGCGTGACCGGCGACGACGACCTCAAGGCCGAGGGCAAGGTCGACCGAGCGGTGGGCGGCGCGAAGGAGGCGGTCGACACCGCCGCCGACAAGGTGAAGGGCATCTTCGGCAAGGACTGAGCCTGATCCGCACGACGGGACGAGGAGGCCGCTCGCGGCCTCCTCGTCCCGCGCTTGGCAGGGTGGGGGGATGAAGCCGACCGGCCCCGCCGCCACCGCCGACGCCGTGCTCGAGCACATCGAGCCGGGCACGAACGTGATCGTCCCGCTCGCCAACGGCGAGCCGGTGAGCCTCCTCGACGCCCTGCAGGCGGCCGCCGACGACCTCGAGGGCGTGACCGTGCACCAGATGCACGGGCTGTACGACCGCCCGTTCCTCCACGGATCGCACCGCGGCCGCCTCGACTACCGGGCGTACTTCCTCTCGCCGATCACCCGGAAGGCGTTCCACGAGGGGACGATCGACCTCGTCCCCTGCCACTTCTCCGAGATGCCCGAGCTGCTGGACCGGCTCGAGGGGCCGAAGGTCGTGCTGGCCGCTGCGTCGCCGATCGACCGGCACGGGAACTTCTCCCTCGGGACGAACGCCGACTACGTGGCGGCCTTCCTCGGGAAGGTCCCCTTCTACCTGGAGGCCAACGCGCGCATGCCCCGCACCTTCGGTCGGAACCAGCTGCACGTCTCCCAGGTCGCCGGGTGGGTGGAGGTCGACCGCCCGCTGATCGAGGTGCCCCCGCCGGAGCCGACCGCCATCGACGACACGATCGCCGAGCACGTCGCCGAGCGCATCCCCGACGGCGCCACGATCCAGGTCGGCATCGGATCGATCCCGAACGCGATCCTCGGCCGGCTCCGCGACCACCACGACCTCGGGCTCCACAGCGAGCTCCTCACCGACGGCGTGATCCCCCTCGTCGAGGCCGGCGTGATCAACGGGACCCGCAAGCGCCGGCGCCCCACGAAGATGGTGGCGACGTTCGCGCTGGGCACCACCAGGCTCTACGAGTTCATGGACGAGAACACGGCCGTCGACATGTTGCCGGTGGACTGGGTCAACGACCCGCGGGTCATCGGGCAGGAGCCGTGCTTCGTGTCCGTCAACGCCACCACCGAGATCGACTTCCTCGGCCAAGCGGCGTCGGAGACCATCGGCGGGCGGTACTGGTCGGGCTCCGGCGGGCAGACCGACTTCGCCCGGGGCGCCCAGTACTCGGAGCGGGGGCAGGGCTTCATCGTCCTGCACTCGACCACCACCGACGGGACCAAGTCGCGGATCTCGGCCCAGCTGCCGCTCGGATCGGTGGTCACCACGCTGAAGAACACGATCGACAACGTCGTCACCGAGTACGGCGTGGCGGAGCTGCGCGGGCGGTCCCTGCGGGAGCGCACGCTGGCGCTGATCGGCGTGGCCCACCCCGACTTCCGGGACGAGCTGACCCGCGAGGCCCGCGAGCTCGGCTACGTGTGAGCGGCCGGCGGCTCAGTGGTCGTGCTCGGCGGCGTCGGCCTCCGCCTTGGTGCGGTGGACCGTGCCGTCGGGGTGCTCGGGCGGGGTGTAGAGGGAGTACAGCTTCAGGTCGCCCTCGCCGGTGTTGATCACGTTGTGCCAGGTGCCGCCGGGGATGATCACGGCCCAGTCGTCCTCGACCTCGTGGGTCTCGGTGACCTCGTCCTGCGACGGGCCCATCGTGACGCGGGCCATGCCCTCCTCGATCCGGATGAACTGGTCGAGGTGGTCGTGCATCTCGACGCCGATCTCCTCGCCGGGAGCGAGGCGCATCACCGTGAGCTGCAGGTTCTGCCCGGTGAACAGCACCGTGCGGAAGGTGTCGTTCGCGAGCGTCGCGTCCTCGATGTCGCCGACCCATCCGGTCATGGCGCCTCCTGTCGATCCGTTCGTCCGGTGCGCACACTCTGCCCGATGTCCCGCGACGAACGTGCTCGCCGCCGCTCCGGAGCGGGGGCGTAGGGTCCGCTCGAACCGAGCAGCGATCCGGGAGCCCGAGGCCATGCGCGTCCCCCTCACCGTCCGCGACCACATCGACCGAGCCGAGCTCGTCTACGGCGACCGCATCGCCTTCGTCGACGAACCCGACCAACCGGCCACCTCGTGGGGCTCGGTCACCTACCGGGAGATGGCGGCGCGGGCCCGGTCGATGGCCGTCGCCCTCGACCAGCTGGGCGTCGGCCACGGCGAACGGGTGGCCATCGTGAGCCACAACTCCGCCCGGCTCCTCACGGCGTTCTTCGGCGTCAGCGCCTACGGGCGGATCCTGGTGCCCGTCAACTTCCGCCTCTCCGCCGAGGAGATCCGCTACATCGTGGAGCACTCGGGGGCGAGCGTCCTGCTCGTGGACCCCGCGCTCGACGAGGCGCTCGCCGACGTCACCGCACCCCACCGCATGGTGCTGGGCGACAGCAGTGACCAGCAGCTGTTCCACGCGGTGGGCGAGCCGGTGCCATGGGAGCCCGACGAGGACGCCACCGCCACCATCAACTACACGAGCGGCACCACGGCCCGGCCCAAGGGCGTGCAGCTGACGCACCGCAGCCTGTGGCTGAACGCCGCGACCTTCGGGTGGCACGTCGGGGTCAGCGACCGAGACGTCTACCTGCACACCCTGCCGATGTTCCACTGCAACGGCTGGGGGATGGTCTACGGCGTCACCGCGATGGGGGGCCGGCACGTGGTGCTGCGCCAGGTGGACGGTCCGGAGATCCTCCGCCGGATCGACCAGCACGACGTCACGCTCCTGTGCGGTGCTCCCGCCGTCGGCTCGATCGTGCTCGACGCGGCCCGCTCGGCCGGCGGCGATGTCCCCGGCCGTGGAACCACGCGCTGGGTGATGGCGGGGGCGCCGCCGCCCACCGCGACGATCGAGGCGGTCGAGCGGGACCTCGGCTGGGAGTTCATCCAGATCTACGGCCTCACCGAGACGTCGCCCCTGCTCACCGTGAACCGCAGCCGGGCGGAGTGGGACGACCTCCCGCCGCCGGAGCGGGCCCGCAAGCTGTCGCGTGCCGGCGCCCCGGCGATCGGCGTCGAGCTGCGCACCACCGACGACGGCGAGGTGCTCGCCCGGTCGAATGTGGTGCTCGAGGGGTACTGGGAGCAGCCCGACGCCACCGCCACCGCGCTCGCCGGCGGGTGGTTCCACACCGGCGACGGCGGCCGCCTCGATGACGAGGGCTACCTCAGCATCGTCGACCGCAAGAAGGACATCATCATCTCCGGCGGCGAGAACGTGTCGTCGATCGAGGTCGAGGACTGCCTGTTCTCGCACCCCGACGTGGCGGAGGTCGCGGTCATCGGCGTGCCCCATGAGAAGTGGGGAGAGACGGTGAAGGCGCTCGTCGTGCTCGCCCCGGGTGCCACCGCCGACGAGCGGGCGCTCATCGAGCACTGCCGCTCGAAGCTCGCCCACTACAAGTGCCCCACCAGCGTGGAGGTGCGCGACGAGCTGGCCCGCACGGCCACCGGCAAGCTCCAGAAGTTCAAGCTCCGGGAGCCGTACTGGGCGGACCGGGAGCGGCAGGTCAACTGAGGCACGCCCTCCTGGTCGCCGCCGCGGTGGTCGCCCTGGCGGCCCCCGCCGGCGCGCACACGCAGGTCCAGGACGCGAGCCCTTCGCCCGGCGAGGCCGTCGACGGGGTGGTCGACCGGGTCGAGCTCGACTGGCTGGACCCGCTGCTGGACGCGCCGGACATCGACGTCACCGGCCCGGACGGTGCACCGGTGGCCGGGCTCGAGCCCGCATCGCTCGTCGCGCCCGACGTCGCGCGGGCGACGTTCGACCCGCTGACCGAGGCGGGCACCTACCAGGTGACGTACCGCTTCGCCTCGCGCGACGGCGCCCCCCAGGAGGGCGCCCACACGTTCTCGTTCACCCCGGACGGCGGCGGCGGGATCGGCCTGCGGCCGGCGTCGGGCCTGGCCGTCGGCGTGGTCGTGGCCGGCCTCGTGGCTTCGGCGATCCGGGACCGTGGGCGTCAGACTCCTTGACGTGCTGGATCTCGACGCCACCACCGTCCGCATCTTCCTCCACGTGCTCGCCGCCACGATCTGGGTGGGCGGCCAGCTGACCCTCGCCGGGCTGCTCTCGGCGCTGCGGACCATCGGACCGGATGCGCCTCGGGCCGCGGCACGCCGGTTCAACGTCATCGCCTGGCCGGCCTACGCCGTCCTGGTGGCCACCGGCATCTGGAACCTGTTCGAGCGCGACATGGGCGATCGCAGCACCGAGTGGCAGGTCACCCTCTTCGTGAAGCTGGTGATCGTGGCGCTCTCCGGGGTCGCCGCCCTCACCCACAGCATGTCCCGGAGCCGGGCGGTGCTCGCCGTGGGCGGCGCGCTCGCCGGTCTGACGAGCCTCGCCGCGCTGCTCCTCGGCGTGCAGCTCACCTTCGGCGGCTGAGCGGGCGCCCGTCCTCGCACGGGGGATCCGCGCCGCGGGAGGGGTCGTTCGTCAGACTGCTGGCCCGAAAGACCCCCAGCCCTCTCGAGGAGGACCAATGAACAAGAGCGAGCTCATCGAGCAGGTCGCCAAGCAGGCCGGCACCGACAAGCGCACCGCCGGCGACGTGCTGAACGCCTTCGAGGAGGTCGTGCTCGCGACCACGAAGGCCGGCAAGGAGGACATCTCCTGGACCGGCTTCCTGAAGTTCTCCCAGGGCAAGCGGGCCGCCGGCACCGCCCGCAACCCGCAGACGGGCGCGACCATCAAGACCAAGGCCAAGAAGGTCCCCAAGGTCGCCATCGGCGCCAGCTTCAAGAAGGTCGTCAACGGCGAGACGCCGGCGCCCAAGCTGAAGAAGTGAGCCTGTCCGAGGGCCGGTGCGGACTGGCCCTCGGACCCGCTCGTCCGTGACGATGGGG
>DASUEE010000021.1:0-4227 GCA_036275235.1 Acidimicrobiales bacterium
ACTGGGAGCTCGACCGGCCGGCGAACTTCGAGGGCCGATGGATCCCGGTGCGCACCCACCACCGCGGCGACTGGCACCGGTCCCCCGCCGTCGAGTCAGCCCGCCGGATCCTCTTCGACACCCGCGCCCGGCGACCCCGGCTGGGCCTCGACGACAAGGTGCTCACCGAGTGGAACGCCCAGTGGGTGTCCGCGCTCGCGGAAGCCGGCTTCGCGCTGGGTCGCGACGACTGGGTCGACGCGGCCGTCGAGACCGCCGAGTTCCTGCTGTCGGCGCTGCGACGCGACGATGGCCGCTGGCTGCGGGCGTGGCAGGCGGAGAGCGGCGCCAGGCACCTCGCCTTCGCAGCGGACCACGCCGCCCTCGTCGACGGCTTCACCCGGCTGGCCGAGGCCACGGGCGAGGCTCGCTGGGTCCACGACGCTCGTCACGCCGCTGACTCGCTGCTCGACCTGTTCTGGGACCACGACCAGGGCGGGCTGTTCACCACCGGCACCGACGGCGAGCAGCTGGTCGCCCGCGACAAGGACCTCCAGGACGGTGCGGTCCCGTCCGCGAACTCGACCGCCGCCCTGGCCCTGCTGCGCCTCGGCGCGCTGACCGACGACGACCGCTACCGCGGTGCCGCGGTCGGGATCCTGCGGCTCGTGGGCCGCATCGCGTCGCAGGCGCCGTCCGGGTTCGGCGTGCTGCTCGCTGCGCTCGACCTCCACCATCGAGGCACGACCGAGGTGGTGGTCGCCGGCGACCGTCCCGACCTGGTCGACGTCGTCCGCCACCGCTGGTTGCCAGAGGCGGTGCTGGCGTGGGGCGACCGGTACCCGTCGCCGTTGTGGGAGGGGCGTGACGACGGCCGGGCCTACGTGTGCCAGGGCTACGCCTGCCGCCTGCCGGCGTCGACGCCCGAGGAGCTCGCCGCCCAGCTCACGTGAGGGATCGGCGACCTACCAGCGGTCGTGGTGGACGACCTCGTCGAGCGGCGGGCGGGGGCGGGCCGCGCTGCGACCCGGCTCGTCCGGTGCGGGCCAGCCGACGGCGACGGTGCCGAGGGCGCGGCGGTCGTCAGGGACGCCGAAGGTGGCGCGGACGGCCGGCTCGTGCTCGAACTGGCCGAAGAAGCAGGCGCCGAGCCCGACCGCCGTGCAGGCGAGCAGCAGGTTCTGCAGCGCAGCGCCACCGTCGACCCACCAGTACGGGACGGGCCACGCGCCCTCCCCGGCGCCGCGCCCCGTGGCCGCCTTGTCGGGCTCGGCGTAGCGCTCGGGATAGGAGGCCGGCCGGACGTAGGGCACGACCAGCACGGGCGCGGTCAGGAGCCCCTGCCACCGGAAGCGGCTGCGGGCCTCGCGGTCGGGCAACGTGGTGGCCCAGTAGCGCTCGACGGCGTCGCCGCGGAGCACCAGGTGCTCCCACGGCTGCACGTTGCCCGCCGACGGGGCCCGGCGAGCGAGGTCGAGCACCTCCAGCAGGAGCGCCTCGGCGACCGGTTCGTCCCGGAAGGCTCGGACCATGCGGCGGGCCCGGACCACGCGGTCGAAGGGCTCCACCTCAGGCGGGCTGGTGGTGGCGGACCTCGTCGAGGAGGTCGCGCGCGTCGCTCCTCGCCAGCCGCTCGGCCGCCGATTCGTAGGCGATGCGGGTCACCTGCTCGTTGCCCTGGCGGCGCATCATGTTCATGCCGCCGAAGGCGTGCAGGTCCCGTTCGGTGGGCTGCAACGAGAGGACCCGGGCGCCGCCCCGCTCGGCCTGGCCGATCTCGCGCCGCAGCGTGTGCATCGCCCGGTTGCGGGCGATCCGCTCGACGACCCCGGGCGGCGCCACGTCGTCGTATCCCATCGGCACGACGGCGACGATGACGTCGGGGGAGATCTTGGTGGCGAGGTCGAGGTTGGTGGTGGAGTGCACCCCGCCGTCGACGAGGGTGCGCCGGCCCACGCGCTGGGGCGTGAAGAAGGCGGGGATGGCGCACGACGCCATGACCGCGGTGTGGAGGTCGGTGCGGGGCGGGTTGCGCCGGCCGAGCACGACTCGGCGGCCCGTGCCGACGTCGACGGTGACGAGCCACAGCGGCTTGGCCGGCCACGTCGTGGGCATGACCGTGGCGAGGGTGTCCTCGGCCTCGGCGATCGTGAAGAAGCCGCCGGGGAAGGCCCGCCGCAGCCCGGCCGGCAGGTGCGGCATCGGGACGCGCAGCGCCGAGCGCTGCAGCACGTACAGCGAGCCGATCACCCGGCGGGCGACGTCGAAGGGGCTCTCCCACACGGCCTGCCACGGGCTCGCCCCCTCGGGTTCGAGCCCGAGGTCGGGGTGCTCGCCGAGGGACGCGCGGTAGAGGTCCTCGGTGCCGATGCCGGAGCGGACCATGGCGCCGACCATCGACCCGGCGGAGGTGCCGATCACCAGGTCGGCGTCGTCGGGGCGGAAGCCCCCGACCTCCTCGAGCGCCCGCAGGACGCCGGCGTGGTAGGCCATGCCCACCGTGCCGCCAGCGCCGAGGACCAGCGCGGTGCGCAGGCTCAGGCCAGCTTCTCGAGGTCTTCGGCCATCGCCCAGCCGAAGGCGATGACGCACTCGCCCGAGGCGGCGTCGAGGTCGGCGAAGAACTCCTCGTACTCCGCCACCTTCTCGGGCTTCAGGCACTCGAAGTCGAAGACGACCGGCAGCTGGCCGTCGCCCTTGACCCGGAACTGGCGGTCGGCGTAGCGCGACGGGACGATGCCGTAGCGCTTGGCCAGGCGCCGGCCCCACGCCCGCTCCTCGCCCGACGCCTTGTGCTCGCGGCGCGGGATGAGCTCGCTCAGGGCGCTGAAGGCCTGGTAGCCGGACGGCTCGGTCATCCGGGCGGCGACCAGCACGTCCTCGTCGGGGAAGGCGAGCACGGCCCGGCGCAACTCCTCCTGCATGATCGCCCGCAGGACGGTGTCGCGCTTGGCGGTGCGCTTGATGGCTCCCATGCCGATGAGCACGCAGGGCGTCCCGCCGATGCGCTCGAGGGTCGAGAACGTGAAGCCCTTGAGCTTGCCGTCGTCACGGGCCTGGGTGACCAGCACCCAGGACTCCGCCTCCTTCGTGATCGCACCGATCTCGTGCGGGAAGGGGGTCTCCGCGCAGAGATCCGCCAGCTCGGCGAGCTCGACGTCGCTGAGCTGGGTGCAGTCCTTCGTCTCGACCTCGATCGACATGCGTCTGGAAGCCCCCATCGTCGGCCTGGTGGTCGCTCCAGTCCAGTCCTTCCCGACTCGACCGCGCAAATCGCGTCGAACAGCCGTGCGGTCACTCGAGCAGCGCGGAGGGACCCAGGAGGACCCGGATCTCCGAGACGAGCCCGCTCCCGGCATCGACGCCGTAGGCCGGCGGCAGCCGCAGGACCTTGTCGTCGCCCAGGTGGAGCAGCACCGGGTGGTCGCCGGGGTGCTCGAGCAGGATCTCCTTGAGCGACGCCACGAGCTCGGGGGTGAGTCGGCTGGCCGACACGGCGAGCCGGAACGGGGTGGCCGCGTCGGAGACGCCCTCGACCACCTCGATCTCCATGGCGATGAGCTTGGGCATGTCGTCGCGCTTGTCGATGCGAGCCTTGACCAGGACGATGGCGTCGTCGGCGAGCTTGTGGCCGTGCTCGGTCATCGTGCGCGGGAACACCATGGTCTCGGCGCTGGATCGCAGGTCCTCGAGGACGAACACGCCCATGAGGTCGCCCTTCTTGGTCCACTTGCGCTGCAGGCCGGTGATGACGCCGCCGACGGTCTTGATGGCGCCGTCCTCGCAGTCGCCGAGGGCGTCGAGGCCGATGTCGGTGCGGCGGGCGAGGAAGTCCTCGGCGCCGAAGAGCGGGTGGTCGGAGACGTAGAGGCCGAGCATCTCCTTCTCGAAGGCCAGCTTCTGCGCCTTCCCGAACTCGGTGTCGGGGATCTCCTCGCGGTCGTCGAAGCCGAGGATCGGCCCTCCCCCGCCGCCGTCGTCGACCATCTGGTCGAACAGCGACATGACGCCGGCGTCGGCCTCCTTGCGACGGGCGATGGCGCGGTCGACGATCGTCTCGAAGACCATCAGCAGGCCCTGGCGCTTGTGCCCGCACGAGTCGAACGCCCCCGCCTTGATCAGCGCCTCCACCGTCTTCTTGTTCAGCACGCCGGGATCGACGCGCTCGCAGAAGTCGTGGAAGTCGCGGAAGGGCCCGTTCGCCTCCCGCTCGGCGATGATCAGCTCGCAGTGGCCGGTGCCCACGCC
>DASUEE010000022.1:0-4542 GCA_036275235.1 Acidimicrobiales bacterium
GACGAGGTCATGGACGACCTCGAGTACCAGATCGAGGAGACCGTCGAGCAGCAGCTGCTCCTCGAGTCGCCCGTGGCGCGGGACTTCCGCTTCCTCATGACCGTGTCGCGGATCGTCCCGGAGCTCGAGCGCAGCGGTGACCTGGCAGAGCACATCGCCGCCGAGGCGGCCCGCGGCTTCGGCCGGGAGCTCACCCCCTCGCTGCGCGGCATGGTGCAGGACATGGGCGACATCTGCGGCTCCATGTGGCGCCGAGCGGCCGATGCCTTCCACTCCCACGACGGCGAGGCGGGCCACGAGCTCGACGGGGTGGACGACGAGCTCGACGCCCTGCACCGCCGGTTCGTCGACGAGGCCGCCGAGGCCCTCACCGGCGAGCACATGGCGAGCGCCGCGCTGGTGGGCCGCTTCTACGAGCGCCTCGGTGACCATGCCGTCAACATCGCCGGCCGGATCTGCTACCTGGCCACCGGGCGCCCGCAGCGTTCGCGGAGCTGAGCCTCCGTCAGCCGACGATCTCGCTCGTCTGCATGACCGGCTGGATCGACGTGTAGTTGGCGACGTCGGCGATCACCGCCTGCGTGCCCTCGCCGCCCATCGACGCGCCGAGCGCCTCGAGGGAGTCGAACGTGAAGTGCACGGCCGCCTCGTAGGGCCCGTCGACCCCCTTGTCGATCTGGGCCTTGGAGGCGTCGATGCCCCAGGTCTGGCAGGCGAGCGGGACGTGCTTGTCGCGGTAGTAGTCGTGGTCGAAGGACGCACCTTCGGTCTTTGGGTAGAAGACGCTGAGCCGGATCACGGGATGGGTCCCCCTGTTGCTGGGTGGTCGTGGTGCCAGGTGGCGGCGGCACTCTAGGTTCCGTCCATGAGCGGTGTGCTGCAGCGTCTGTTCGGAGTCGAGGGCAAGCAGGTGGTGGTCACCGGCGGCAGCCGGGGGATCGGCGAGATGATCGCCCGTGGCTTCGTCGAAGCAGGGGCCGACGTGTTCATCTCGGCCCGCAAGGCCGAGGCGTGCGACGCCACGGCGGCCGAGCTCGACGCCATGGGTCCGGGTTCCTGCACCTCCATCCCGGCGGACCTGTCCGGCCAGGCGGGCGTGGACCTCCTCGCCACCGAGGTCCGGGAGCGCACCGGCGGTCGCCTCCACGTCCTCGTGAACAACGCCGGTGCCACGTGGGGTGCACCCATCGAGGAGTACCCCGAGGACGCCTTCGACAAGGTGTTCGGCATCAACGTCAAGGGGCCGTTCCTGCTCACCCAGGCCCTGCTCCCCGAGCTGCGCGCCGCCGGCACCGCCGAGGACCCCGCCCGGGTGATCAACGTGTCGTCCGTCGACGGGCTGAAGAACCCGGCGATGGACTCCTACGCGTACAGCGCCACGAAAGCGGGCATCATCGCCCTCAGCCGCCACCTCGCCAAGCGACTGGTCCGCGACCACATCAACGTGAACGTCATCGCCCCCGGGCCCTTCGAGTCGAAGATGATGGCCTTCGCCCTCGCCACCGACGAGCTGCGCGAGGCCGTCGCCAGCGGTGTGCCCCGCCGCCGGATCGGCGAGCCCGACGACATGGCCGCTGCGGCGATCTTCCTCGCCAGCCGGGCCAGCAGCTACGTCGTGGGCGACACCCTCGTCGTCGACGGGGGCATCCTCCACGCCACCTGAGCGGCAGGTCTCACCCGTAGGCGACCTGGCAGAACCCGTGGTTGCAGTAGCCGCGCGGGTTCTTGTGGAGGTACTGCTGGTGGTAGTCCTCGGCGTAGTAGAAGACGCCGTCGCCGGCGTCCTCGGCCGCCCGGATCTCGGTGCTGATCTCGCCGAAGCCCTTCTCGTCGAGCGCGGCCTGGTACTTCTCCCGTGAGGCCTCGGCGGCGGCGAGCTGCTCGGGCGTCGTGGCGTAGATCGCGGAGCGGTACTGCGTGCCCACGTCGTTGCCCTGGCGGTTCGGCGTCGTCGGGTCGTGGTTCTCCCAGAACGCCTTGAGCAGCTCGTCGATCGACACGGCCGACGGGTCGTACACCACCTGCACCGCCTCGGTGTGCCCGGTGCGGGCGGTGCAGGTCTCCTCGTAGGTGGGGTTGCGCGTCCAGCCGCCCATGTAGCCGGCGGCGGTGCTGTGCACCCCGTCGATCTGCCAGAAGATCCGCTCCGCACCCCAGAAGCAGCCCATCCCCACGTACAGGACCTCGAACCCGTCGGGCCACGGGCCCGTCATCGGGGTCCCCAGCACGAGGTGGCGGTCGCTCACCGGCATCTCAGGGCCGCGGCCCGGCAGGGCGTCCTCGCGGGTGACCATCGTCGTCTTGTCTCGACCGAAGAGGGACATGCACCCAGGCTACGGACTACAGGAGGCCGGCGGCCCGCAGCATCGACGGAGGGATCGACGTATCGCCCCGGGCGAGCATCGCGGCCCGCTCGACGTTGACCTCGTCGTGCTCGCGCTGGCGCCACGCGTCCCACGGGCCGGGCGGGATGGCGGCGGGATCGCCGTGGGCGCGGACGCACGCCCGCAGGTAGCCCTGCAGGTCGCGCACCTCCTCCTCGCCACCGATCGGGCCGTGGCCGGGCACGATCACCGGTGCCAGGTCGAGGATGCGGTCGAGCTCGTCCGCCCACCGGTCGGGGTCGCCCTGGTAGCAGCGAGGGGTCACGCCGAAGCTGGCCATCGCACCGGCGAAGCAGATGCCGGCGGCGGGCACGACGGCGACCAGGTTCTCGTCCTGTGCGCCCGACACCGGCTCGAGGCGCACCGCCGGCGTGAGCTGCACGGGCTCCTCCACGATGTGGCTGACCGGCTTGGTGGTGAGCTCGTCGTCGAGCTCGGCGGCGACGTCCGGGAGCAGGCGCCGCAGCACCGCCGGATCGGGCGGCTGGTCGAGGTGGATGCTGGTCTGGCGCCGCCCGTACATGCCCGACATCGTGAAGCGGGAGGTGCCGCCGACGAACTCGATCATCGACGCGGTGAGGACCGTCCGTCGGATCCGCACGCCCAGCGCGTCGACCGCGGCGGCGAAGGCGTCGGCCTGCACGGGGCTGCTCAGCGAGTCGATCGCCGTGGCGGCGTCGGCGTCGATCACCAGCCCCGCGTTCGGGTGCCCGTCCCCGGGGTGGTCGGCCAGCCACGCATAGATCCCGGCGTCGAGCGGCACCAGGCTCACGGGCGGTCCCCGAGGTCGAGCGACATGGGCACGTGGGGGATGCCGTCCTCGAGGTAGGGCTCGCCGGAGACCTCGAACCCGAGCGTCCGGTACCAGTCGGCGAGGTGGGCCTGGGCGCCGAGGTCCACCCGCCGGCACGACAGCGCGTCGAGGCGAGCGAGACCGGCCCGGACGAGCGTCGCCGCCACCCCGCGGGATCGGGCGTCCGGCCGGGTCACGACGCGGCCGATCGACCAGCGCTCCCCGTCCTCGTGGAGGAGCCGGACGCAGCCGGCGAGCCCGGCGTCGTCGTCGATCCAGAGGTGCTCGGCGTCGGGCTCGTGGTCGCGCCCGTCGAGGTCGAGGAACACGCAGTCCTGCTCGACGACGAACACGTCCGAGCGCAGCCGGAGGATGTCGTAGAGGCGCCGGGGGCTCAGCTCGTCGAAGCGGGCGACACGGACGTCGGTGCCCGTGACGGGATCGGTGGCGGTGGGCATCCGGGGCCAGCCTGCCACGCTCTGGGCGGTGGGTTACCCGTCGGTAGGCTCGCGTCATGGCCGACTACATCGCTCCGCTCGTCGACATCCGCTTCGTCCTCCGGCACGTCGCGAAGCTGGGGGAGCTGGCCTCGCTCGAGGGCTTCGAGCACGCCGATCCCGACGTCGTCGAGGGCGTGCTCGAAGAGTGCGCCCGCTTCATGCAGAACGAGGTGGCCCCGCTGAACCGCGTGGGTGACATCGAGACCAGCGTGTGGAACCAGGACGGCTCGGTCACCACCCCCACGGGCTTCATCGACGCCTACAAGGCCTACGTCGCCGCCGGCTGGGGCGGCGTGCCCTTCCCGGAGGAGTTCGGTGGTGGCGGCTTCCCCTGGCTCGTGGGCATCGCCATGCAGGAGATGATGACCGCGTCGAACGAGGCGTTCTCGATGGCGCCGCTGCTGTCCCAGGGCGCCATCGACGCGCTGCTCGCCCACGGCGACGAGACCATCAAGGAGACGTGGCTGCCGAAGATGGTGAGCGGTGAGTGGACCGCCACGATGAACCTGTCGGAGCCCCAGGCGGGCTCCGACGTGGGCGCGGTGCGCACCCGCGCCGAGCGCCAGGACGACGGCACGTACCGCATCACCGGCACCAAGATCTGGATCAGCTGGGGAGAGCACGACCTGGCCGACAACATCGTGCACCTCGTGCTCGCCCGCACCCCGGACGCCCCTCCCGGCACGAAGGGCATCTCGATGTTCATCGTGCCCAAGGTGCTCATCGACGACGACGGCAACCTCACCGAGCGCAACGGCGTGGTGTGCCAGTCCATCGAGCACAAGCTCGGCATCAAGGCCAGCCCCACCTGCGTCCTCGACTACAGCGACGCCGTCGGCTACATCGTCGGCGAGGAGAACCGGGG